>NZ_WRFL01000017.1:0-38803 GCF_009778815.1 Candidatus Bathycorpusculum sp. | reverse complement strand
GCTCTTGGGCAACTGATCCTTTGATGGCGGTAGTTGTTAATTTCGTGCCAAGTATTGCTTTGGGTGTAATCGTTCCAATTCTCGCTAAAGTCATGACTTGGTATGGTATCCAGCCTCAGAAGCATCTTTCTAACTCTGGATATTAAAAACTCCCCTCTCTTTCTTTTTGTAACCAAATAAAATATTTTACGAACGTATTCTAAAAATAAGCCTAAGGCCTAAGCGGATAAAAAAGGATTAGAAAAGGATCAGGTTTTTTGGTTGGGTGCGAATTCCCATGCGATGTTGCCTTTCCAGAGTGCGCCTTTTTTAGTTAATCGGATTTCGTTGTCGTCGATTTCGATTAGGTCTTGGTCTTTGAGTTTTTGTAGTTGTTTGGGGAAAACGTTCTCTGGGGTGGTGTTGAATTTTTCTTGGAATTCTTTTTTGTTAACTGCTAATCGGAGGTAGAGTCGCGTCATGGTGCGACGCATCATGTCCTCGGTGGTAGATTCTGAGAGGCGGCAGATAGGCAGTTTGCCTGAGCGTACTGTGGCCATGTATTCTTCAATGTTTTCTATGTTTGAGTAGGAGAACTTTTGAAGATATCCCATGAAGCATCCGGCGCCTGTAGTTAGAATACCGCCCCAGGGCCAGCCGTTGAGGCAGTTCTCACGCATATGCCACTCAACTCGACTGTAGCGGTCATGTCCCACCGCTTTGTAGCCTGCTTTGGTGAGCATATCGTAGGCTTTTAGATACATTTCTTTCTCGTATTCCGCATCGCCTGTTGGGGGTGATTGTCCATTTTTAATCATCTGCTCCAGCAATGTCCCGGGGTCAACATGTAGCGAGTAGGCATCAATTTCAGCGTCTAGTTCAATGGCTTTTTTGAGTGTGGCTTCCCAGCTCTCCATTGTCTGACCGGGCAGATTATACATCAAATCCACACATACAACAAGACCCAGTTTTCTTGCATGAGTGATTGCTTTTTCCACATCTATTGCGCTGTCAGGTAAGCAGAGTGCATGGCGCAGTTTGTCATCAAAGGTTTGGGCGCCCATATCCATTTGGTAGACTCCATACTCTGCTAGTTTGTCGATTTTTTTAATAGCCAAAGTTTTTGATGATCCAGTAATTTTGATAAAGTATTCTTTGCTTGTGTTAAAGTTGGCTTTGCAGAAATCCATAAGATCAATTATCTGCTCAGCACTAAGAACGCTAGGTGTTCCGCCTCCAAGAACGATCTCATCAAAAGTGCTTGTCTTTACATATTTTGTTTGTGCATACATGGCTAACTCTTTTTTGAGCAAATCCAAGTAGGGTTCTATTTGCACTTTGCTTGATGCAGTGGTTGGGAAGTAACAAAATGCGCATCTAGAGTCACAGATTGAGACCCATGGCTGGAGTTCCATTAATCTGTTTGAAGTATTTTCAGTGTTTAGGAACTCCATAAATGATTCATAAGTTTGAGCTTGGATGTCTGGGTAGTCCCTGTAGGTATAGGGTGGCCAGTTTTCCCGTGAATCATAACCTTCGGATTTGCTTTTTTCAAGACCCTCAGCTTTTGTCATCGATAATCCTCCTCTTAATTGAGAGTTTATCACGGGTTAAAACCATAATAAAGTTTACGTAAACTCAACAACTGTGATCTTTAAACAAAACCTCGGATGCTCTTTTGTCTTCTTTGTTTTTGATATTAGGTGATGTTTATGGTGGTTTCAGATTTAAAAGTGGTGTCGGGTGACTTTACGCAAATTATATATGTACCATCAATTCACCTACTTTATTTATAAATTTAAGGAGTAATAAAATTTGCAAAAAACAAAAACTTTTCTCGCAATGATTCTATTAGCCGCACTATTAGTGCCCACAGTATTACAATTAGTCTCAATTGTATCCGCAGAAAACCCAAAAATACCCATCTATCTAGAAGTCCACGCTGAACCTAATCCCGTCGGTGTAGGCCAAGATTTGTACTTGAGCCTATTTTCCACAAAACCCATACCAGGCACCTTCAAAGATATGTCGATTGTCCTTGTTCACCCCGATGGTAAAAACGAAACCTTTGGTCCCTATGACAGCGATACAACCGGTGGTGTCGGAGGTATAGTCTTTGTCCCCAAAGTCGAGGGCAACTATACAGCCCAAGCATTCTACAAAGGCCAAACCATCCGAGTCTCTGGAGTTGACTACGACATTCAACCAGCAATGAGTAAAGCCGTAAACTTTACCGTTCAAACAGAACCCGTCATAGGAAACCCCCTTGCACCCCTGCCTACCGAGTATTGGTCACGACCCATATACTCAACTAACTTTGCGTGGTCTAAGCTTGGCGGCAACTGGTACGGTCTAGGCTGTCCCTCATTTGCCGATACCGGTGGATATGATGGTTCAGGTAACAACTTTAATCCCTACAGCCAAGCACCCAATACAGGCCACATTATGTGGGTAAAACCAACCGCGTTTGGCGGTCAGGTTGGCGGTCCGATTAGCGGCGATCAGGAGAGACAATACACCTCTACCTCTATTCTCTATCGACAATTTGAACCCATTATCCTAAATGGCATCATATACTACAAACTCTACCCCAACACACCCACAACCTACAGCAGCGCTGGTGGAACACCTGGCTGGGATGCAGTTGATCTGCGCACAGGGGAGTTGGTTTGGCACAAAGACACCAGCGAAACTTTGATCTTTGGCTGGAACATGCAATTCCACACTGTCCAAGAATACGGAACCCAAGCCTACCTAGTCGCAGCAGCCTCATCAAGCCTCTGGAAACTCTACGACCCAATGACCGGCTACTTTATCGCAAACATAACAGGCGTAGCATCTCAATTCTCCGACACAACAACAACTAGAGGTCTAATCGAGACAGATGAAGACAGCTCACAAGGCGCAGTATACATGTACTACATCAACGGTACATATCCCAACCTCTACCTCAACATGTGGAACTCAACCCGATGCTTAGCACCAAACAGTGCCTCAACTATCCGTCCGGTAAATAACATTCCATACAACCGCGGCGTCCAATGGACAGTCCGACTTCCAGAAAACATAACCATTAACGGTGTCACCACAAACATCACCCAGCTAAACGATCCGAAGAAGCCAGCTTTAAGCATCGCAGCAAGAACAAACGAGGTCATCGTACTAAGATCTCACGGTCAAGAACTACCCATGTTCACAGACCAATTTGGCACAGAATACTCAATTGAACTTGGAATTAGCGCAAAAAACGGCACACTACTCTGGGGCCCAGTTAAACGAGACACCCAACAATACAACGAAGTCACTGTTGTTGCAGCAGGCGATGGCTACTATGTTACACATGACAAAGACCTCAACATAGCCTATGTTTACAACATAAATAACGGCCGACAAATAGGCAAAGGCATCCCCTTGGAAGGCAATTCGCTTAGTACTCTATCTCGCGGTGGTGCTATTGCATACGACAAATGCTACATCTGGGACTTCGGCGGCTATGTCAACGCAATCGATTTAGCAACCGCAACTGTCAATTGGACCATTGCCCCTAGAAGCGCAGGCTATGACACACCTTATGGTATTTATCCATATTGGCACTTTGGTTCACACAGCATCGCTGACGGAAAACTGTTCTTATCTGAAGGACGCATGTATGACCCCCCGCTATTCACCAATGCCCACAAAATGGCAATCAACATCACAGACGGCTCCATAGTTTGGAGTGTTCTTGGTACCTACGCTCGTGAACCCAGCGCTATTGCTGATGGCTACATGGTTGGCTGGAACAGTTATGATGCTCAAATCTACACCTTTGGCAAAGGTCCATCTCAAACCACTGTGAGTACAAGTACAGGCGTTGTTCCTTTTGGCAGCAGTGTTATTCTTACAGGCACAGTTCTTGACATATCTGCAGGTACACGCGACGCTGATAGATCTGCACGATTCCCCAATGGAGTTGCAGCAGTATCTGATGAGAGCCAAAGCGCATGGATGGAATATGTCTACATGCAACAACTCATGCCAAACAATATTACCGGTGTTACTGTTGAACTCTCAGTACTAGACAGCAACAACAACTATCGCCCTATTGGTACAACAACTGCGGATGAAACGGGTTTCTTTAGCTATAACTGGAAACCTGACATCGAGGGTAAATTTACTGTCTATGCACGCTTTAGCGGCAGTGAATCCTACTGGCCATCTACTGCACGCACTGCTTTTGCAGTCGACGAAGTCGCTCCAACACAAGCACCCACTGAAACCCCAGGCCCTGGCATTGCTGATACCTACTTCCTACCCGCAGTCGCAGCCATAATCATCGCAATAGTCATAATCGGCGCACTGATTATGCTCATGCTCAGAAAACGCCCCTAAACAAACAACAAACTTCCTCTCTTTCTCTTTTTTTACTTCACTTAGCAAATTTTGCCAAAAAATGTTTAATAAAATAAAGAACGGCGGTTGCCTCAAGGTTTAACAATCGATTCTTTATCGGTGAAATGCTGACATAGCTCGCCATAGATTATAGTTTGCGGCAGTGCGGGTCATTATTTTGCTGTAGATGTTACCTTGAAGATATCCTTTCTTTGCTTGGCGCATGATATAGCTTATGGAGTAGAATTTATTGTAGAATTGCTTGCGCATTTGAGCGATTTCTTTAGCAGGTAGATTGGGATCTTCAAAAATAGCGTTCATGGTGCTATATGTTTTCCAGTCCTCTGACATCTTCCAGCCATTTTTCTCAACAAGTTCTCTTAGTTGCGTGCCTGGAAAGGGCGTAGCATGACAGAGCCATGCGTCATCAGGTTCGGTTTTGCGTACAAAGTCTAGGGTTTCTTGGAGGGTTTGTTTAGTTTCACCGGGGTAACCTATGATAACTGAAACTGTAACAAACATGCCTGCATCTTTGGCCCATTTTATGGCATTGTGACATTGCTGGTTGGTGACGCCATGTTTTAGGGTTTGGCGCATTTGTTCACAACCTGACTCTATGCCAAACATGACTTCGTCACAGTGGGCTTTGGCCATTTTTTGCAGGAGTTCTTTAGTGACGGTGTCGGCTCGGGTGCCGCATCCCCATCGCAGATTAATTTTGCGCTCAATCATTCCCTCACAGATGTCAGCGGCTCTTTTTTTATCAAAGGTTAAGGTGTCATCTTGGAATGCTATACCCTCAGCACCGTATTCGCTTTGTAGCCACTGCAGTTCATCTAGTACGTTTTTGGGGCTTCGCGCGCGGAATTGTTGGCCAAACATTTGTGAGGCGACGCAGAAGGGACATTTGTAGGGGCAGCCGCGACTGGTTATAACTGAGAGTAGTTTTTGGCCCTGAACCCAATATTTCTCGATGGGTACATATTTGTAGGCTGGTCGGGGGAGAGTGTCTAGGTTTTGAATGGGCGGACGGTTGGGGGTTTGGATGATTTCTTGGTCTTTGCGAAAAGATATGCCCTTTATGTCGTTTAGGGGTTTGTTTGTTTGGGTTTGGTTTGCCAGTTCGAGAAGTGTTTCTTCGCCTTCGCCTCGCACAATTAGATCTATGGATTTTTCTGTTGTGAGAATATCTCTATCTTGGAATGTGGCATGAGGTCCGCCTAGTATGATTTGGGCGTTTGGGCAGGCTTGCTTTGCGGTTTGTGCGGTTTGAAAAGCGGCTTCTGCGATGGGTGTCATAGAACCTATGCCAATTATTGCGGGTTCAAAGGCTGTCAGCTCAGCTTGGAGTTTGGTGTAGTCATAGCGGTTCACTGGGCAGTCGATGATTTTAACCTCAAAATTATTTTGGTCTAAAACCGCTGCCAGATAGGCTAGTCCCAGCGGGGGGAAGAGGGGATGGTGTCCGATGTCGGTGAGAAGGGGTGGTGTGATGAGAGCTATTTTCTTGTTAGGCATCATCATGTTCACGGTTGGGTAGTTATGGCGGGTTTTTTGCTTATGAACTTTGCTAACCCCTGCTCTTGGTTTGAGGATTTTTGTATGTATTGGATGTTGTGGGGTTGTGTTTGTGTTGTCGTATCCAAAGTATCAGCGCCACGGCGCCGATTAGAAAAAGACTGCTAAATAGGAGCAGAATCATCCAATGGGGTGTTGGTTGGTTTTCGTTTTTTTGAGGGTTATTGTTTGGGTTGCCGATTGCATAGATGAGATGATCATATGAGCCTACATATACTGCATTGTTTGCAAGGGCGGGGGAGGAAACCACTGCGCCGCCTGTTTGATAGCTCCACTTGAGTTCTGCGGTTTGAGTGTTTAGCGCATAAATTTTGCCATCCTCAGATCCAAACACCACCATATCTGATGCGATAGCAGGTGAGGAGCTAACACTACCCCCTGTTTGATAGGTCCATGCAAGGGTGCCCTCTGTTGCGTTTAGTGCATAGAGCCCTCCATCTTCGGAGCCCACATAGACCTTGTTGTAGGCGATGGCAGGCGAGGACAAAACTGCGCCCTTTGTGGGATAATTCCAAATCACCTCGCCATTTGTTGTGTTTAGCGCATAGAGATTGTGGTCATAGCAACCCACATACACTACCCCCTCCTCTTTGGCTATGGCCGGGGAAGAAACCACATAATCCCCCAATTGCGTTTTCCACACCAAACAGCCATTGTTTTGGTTTAGAGCATAGAGATAACCATCATTTGAGCCAAAATAGATAATACCCTCAAAGACCGCGGGAGAAGACACCATAATCTGATCATCAGTTTCATACTTCCACAGTAGACTGCCGGCTTTGGTGTTTAGTGCATAGAGACTATAATCCTCTGAACCCACATACACCACCTCTCCATAAACTGTGGGTGAGCAGACAATTGCATAGCCTGTTTGATAGCTCCACCGACAAACTCCTGTATAGGCATCTAAGGCATAGATTTTGCCATTATAGCTTCCAACATAAACCACACCATTACTGATTGTTGGTGAGGAAAACATTACCATATCACCCGTATCGTAGCTCCAAATTGCACTGTTGTGCATCTCCCAATCATAACCCGCCATACCCGTTGAAGCATTTAGTGCATACACTTTGCCATCATGCGAACCCACATAAACCAACCCCTCCTCCCCAACGGTGGGTGAGGAGTCAACCTTTTTACCTGTTGCAAAACTCCAAACCAACCCGCCATCTAACGCGTTTAGGGCATAGAGTTTGCCATCTGAGGATCCCACATAAACCCATCCCTGCGCAATCTCGGGACGCGAAATCACCTGATCCCCAGTCAAAAAACTCCAAACAAGACTACCCTTCTTGACGTTTAGCGCATAGATTTGACTATCATCTGATCCCACATAAACCACATTCCCCCAAACAATCGGTGATGAGGCAACCCCTGCCCCTGTAGCATAATTCCAAACCATCTCCCCGCTTGCGGCATCTATTGCATAGATGTGGTTGTCCATCGAACCCACAAACACCACCCCGTCCGATACTGCCGGAGAGGAGTAAACAGCTGCCCCTGTAACAAATTGCCACTGCAAACTACCCGTTGCGGCGTTTAGGGCATAGAGTTTGCCATCTGAGGATCCCACATAAAGCGTGCCATCCATAACCGCTGGGGTAGACGCAACAGTTGCATCCGTTATATATTTCCAAACCAATTCCCCATTGGTCATGTTGAGAGCATAGATATTATTATCCAGTGAACCAACATAGGCCATACCCCCACTTAGCGTTACCGAGGACAACATAATCTCCGCCTCAGCCGCAAAACTCCAAAGATACTCCCCTGTATCTGCTTTTAGCGCATAAACCTTGTTATCCTCTGAACCAAAAAACACCACCCCACCAGCAACAACGGGATCGGAATCCACATAATACCCCGTTGAGTAACTCCAAAGCTTTCTACCCGTAGCCACATCCAGAGCATAGAGATTATAATCCTCAGACCCAACAAAAACCACACCCTCAGCAACCGCAGGTCTAGACACCACTATACCCTCCGTAACATAAACCCAAACCACATCACCTGTATCAGCATTAAAAGCATAAACTCTATGATCATATGACCCAACAAAAACCACCCCATCACTATAGGTAGGCGAACCAACCTGACCCCCCGTATTAAATTTCCAAAGAGTCTGATTAGACAACGGCGGCACCTCCGTAGAAGAAAACCCACTATGCACTAAATCACCCCGAAACATCGGCCACCACAACAAACCAACCTCAGATTGATTTACAGCTACTGCTGTTGTTGATGTTGTTGCATAAACCATACTTGAAAACAAGAGCAATAATAACAATAGACCAAAACACAACATCTTTTGGTTTATCATATTTCTATACAAACCAAGATAAGCTAAAGATGTTCCGCAGAAACCCCCCCAGTTTTAACATACTTCTCTTTTATCTTTGTGAGTCGCGCTAAGTCTGGGTGGCTGGTTTGTGGAGATGCGAAATGTTTAAGCATAAAGCGTTCCCATCAAGAGGCAAGTTGGTGTGAAGCAGAAATGAAACCCCACATAACCCTAGTTAACCCTGCAGCACCCGTGGGTGCTGTTATGCACTGGCCCTTTGCGCTTTTGGGTTTAGGCTACCTCGCCGCAGTCCTAGAAAAAAACGGATACAAAGTTGATGTCATAGATTGTCAAGTTGAAAAACTCTCCCTAGAGCAATTTACCCAAGAAATCCAAAAACGCCAACCCAACATAGTGGGCATAACCTCCTCCACACTCACCTACAAATCCGGCCTAAACCTCATCAAAGCCACAAAACAGGCCCTTCCAAACTGCACAACCCTTGCAGGCGGACCCCATGTAACATTTTGGGACGACCACGCCCTAGAAGAATGCCCCGAACTCGACCTAGTTATCCGAAGAGAAGGCGAAGCCACCATCCTCGAATTGGTCCAGCACCTCGAAGCCAACAAACCCTACGATGACGTCCTAGGCCTCACCTACCGAAAAAACAACAAAATTGTCCGCACTCCCGATCGACCCTATATCGAGGACCTGGATTCACTACCTTTCCCTGCACGCCATCTCTGGCCCATGGAAAAATTCAAAGAATACGAAGATGTCCTCTACCTATCCATGAGCCGTGGTTGCGTGTACTGGTGCGAATTCTGTTGCACCGTACGTATGCACGGACGACAATACCGCATGCGAAGCGCCCAAAACGTAGTTGACGAACTAGAATACCTCTACAAAACCTATGGCAAAACCAAATTCACCTTCTGCGACGACGCCTTCACAGTCGACCAAGCCCTCGTAGAAGAACTCTGTAGCGAGATCATAAAACGCAACCTAAAAATCGAGTGGAACTGCGGTAGCCGCGTCGACATGGTCACCAAAGAACTTCTCATAAAAATGAGAGAAGCAGGTTGCATCTCATTTTGGTGCGGCATCGAATCAGGCACCCAACAAGTTCTAGACGCCATGAAAAAGGGCATCACCCCCGAATTAACCGAAAAAGTCATGGGCTGGGTCCGCGAAGCCGGCATGAAACCCGTACCCAACGTAATCCTAGGCTTCCCCGGCGAAACCAAAAAAAGTGCCTGGAAAACCATAAAATTCGTCGAAAAAATCGCCCCCGATGCAGTAGGATTCTACAACGTCGCAACTCCCTTCCCCGGCACACCCCTCTACGACCAAGTCATCGCCAATGGCTGGTTGCGTGTCACCGACTTTGACAAATACGACACTACCCGTCCCATCTTTGAGACCCCCCAACTAAGCATGAAAGAACTCGGAAAGCTCCGCGAAAGTGCATTCCACCACTACTACCTAAGACGCGCATACTTCATGGACAAACGCCGGCGCTTCAAAATCTACACCGCCATAACTGTAGGTATGCACCTAGTCGCCAACATAAAACTCAAACTTAAAAGAAACTAACCACCCACCCCCAACACACCCAACAACCGGCATACTAACGGACTGAAAAATATGGCTAAACCAAAAAAAGTGCTAAACAGCGAAATAGTGAAAACCTTCGGCTTAAATGCCGGCGCCAGTGTAGTTGGGATAGCTGCTTCCAAAGATTTCGGTTTAGCACCCCAGGGCTTTAAACCCTCCGACCACCTCGCCGGTTGCCTTTCCGTGATTGTTTTAGGGGCATCCTTCTCCCAAGAAGCCCTGCGCAATTCAGCCGAATATACTGCTCATCGGAAAGTAATGATAGAAAAAATAAACGGCATAGCAAAAGATGTAGCAAAACAAATCAAAACTGCTGGATACAAAGCCCGCGATATAAGCGGGTTTGGCGGCAAATGGGTGAATGGCAAACAATTCGGCCTTATATCTCTAAAACATGCCGCTGAATTGGCTGGACTGGGTCTTATCAATCGGAATTATTTACTCACCCATCCTGTCTATGGTAATCTTCTCTGGTTCAGTGCGGTTCTCACCGATGCTGAGCTAACACCCGATAAAAAAATCCAAGATATTGTTTGTGACAATTGTAACAAATGCGTCGAACTATGCCCCTCAAAAGCCTTGGCCACTCCTGATTTATTTGGGAAAAGCGAATGCGCTGGAATGTGCTTCAAACTGGTAAATGCCAAATGGGAAGTTAGTTGCTATGTATGCCGTAAAATATGTCCTCATCGGTTTGGCAAATAACTACCACCGTAAACCTGTCGAAACTGGAAGCGGGCTCTAACCTGATTATTTTCCATGTAGCATTCGTAGAGTTCTTTGTGGATTGCGCATGGCGGTGAGCAGTTTTTTGTAGGTTAGGGTGCGGTTTATGGCATTGGCTTTCATGCATAGCTCCATTAGGTCTTGCGCGGTCCACTCTGCGGTTTCAATTAGAGGTTCGGTGGCAGCTAGAGCATAGTCACAAAAGTCTTCGCGCAAATATCCTCCTGCTTTTGTTTGTTCATAGAATTCGGTGCCATAAACTGGCATAGCTATACTAAAAATAAAACTCTCCGCACCCAACCCCTTGAGCTTGTAGGCATATTGAATAGTTTGTTCTATATCGGCTTTGGTCTCCCCGATTAACCCCATAACAAAAAAGACGCCCACTTTTATTCCCACTTTTTTACAGGCTACAATGGCGGCTTCGACTTTTTTTAGATCTAAATTCTTCTTGGCCACCTCAGAGACGATACGTTGCACGCCTGATTCAGGGGCGACGCGGATTTTTTTACATCCCGCGCGCTTCATCTTGCGCAACAATTCCTCACTTAGAGTATCCGCACGAACACCATTTGGGGTGAACCACTCAAAGCGCAGATTACGCTCCACAATTAGGTCACATATAGTTGCCATACGCTGAGGATCCCAGGTTAGGTTGTCATCGGCAAAGTCGATTTGTTTGATGTTGTAGGTTTTGATGAGATGCTCCAGTTCATCAACCACATTTTTTGGGCTTCGCGCGCGCCATTTTTTACCCCACACAATGGCATGAGTGCAAAAAACACAGCTAAAAGGACAACCACGGCTGGTGATGACTATGGTGTTGGGTTGGGTGATTTCTCCACGCAGAGGATTTTCCTTAACCGCATCGGCATAGATTTGCATCGGTAAGAGATGCCTAGCCGGCATAGGCAGAGTATCCAGGTCCTCAATAAAGGCGCGCTTGGGGTTTAGTTGTATGCCTCCGTTTTTTCTATAGCCCACCCCATCAATACCACCCAAATCAGTTTTTTTCTCCAATGCCCCAACCAATTCTTTGATGGTGATTTCGGGTTCACCTATTACAACAAAGTCTGCTTCACTGTCCTCTAAACACTCCTTGGGACGCGCCGTGGGATGGAGACCAAACAGTGCAACGGTGATGGTTTTATCTATATTTTTTGTAAGCGTGATAACTTCATAGGCGGCTTTAGACCAACCTGAGAAAGGAATCTCCACAATAACCATATCGGGTTTGAAGCCTTGGATGCGCTTGGCAATTGTTTCGGTGCTCAACCCCACCCGGTACTTGGTTGCATCCAGCTCAAGCAAATTATCCCATCCCTCAGTGGGTGCATCAATGATGCTGACTTGATGATGATCTCTCTCAAGCACTGCTGCCACTGATACCATGACTATGGGTGGAAAAACGTTGGGTTTACCCCAAACCTTGGGCTGAATTCGCGGAGGATTAATTAAGCAAACACGCATCGACGAGCCTTCAATACAGCCATATCGCCCGTTGATTTAATGTTTACCCTACATCGGGAAAAACCAGAGCCGCACCAAAACCAACACCAACACACAAAACAAGCCCCAGAGCACAATGGTCACATCACGGATCTTTAGCGCACCTAAGACCTTGTCTCCTGTTAGCGGCTCCTGTGGATCGCCCAAGATGTATTGGCCGGGTTTTTCAAGTTGAATACGAAGTGCTCCTGCAACGGCGGCCATAGGCCAGCCATGATTGCGGCTAGGCGTTTTTTTATGGTCGCGCCGAGCGACTCGCCACGCATTTTTGGCATCCATACGCAAAATGGCTGCAGCAACAATCATTAACAATGCCGTTAGACGCGTAGGGATATAATTAACAAAGTTATCGAGATTGGCGCTAAACCAGCCGGTGTTTATGTGCTCTTTGGTCTTAAACCCCACCATACCATCTAGGGTGTTTATGGCGCGAAACGCTATCGCGCCTGTGACTCCAAATAATGCAAAGCTCATCATAGGTGAGAGTTTAAAGTCAATTAGGTTCTCAGACATCGATTCTATAACAGCACTGCCCATCTGGGTGGCGTTGAGGTTTTTACTGTCCCGGCGCGAGAAATGAGCATATTTTTTAGTCTCTGCCGCGTCATCTTGATTGATAGCCGTAGCAGTTGCTTTAGCCCAGTCTGTTTCAAGTTTGATACAGATAGTCATTTTTAGTAATATTATGCCAATGACTGCATAGAACAATATATTGAGATAGCTCGGCAAAAACGTATAGACCGCCCATAACCCAAAAAATGTGGGTGCGGCAAACGCAACAATAACTGTTAAGCCCAGCAAGACCCCTAGAAACTTTTCCATTTTAGGATCAGGATTTTTGAAGTAGGGTTCAATTTTTTTAGTGAAATTACCCATCAACACCGTAGGATGTAACTTAAACGCCAACTTGTCGGGATAGTTGGGTGAGGGATCCCCTAAAATCAAATCCAACACAATCGCAAAAACAAGCACTGCTACAGCTGTTGTAATACCTAAGTGGAGGGTACTTTGGGTTAACCAAGCGATGATATCAAACACACTTTGATACTCAAAACCTCGTTATATATCACTTACTGTACCTCTTGATCCCTTCCAAAATTATTTTACTGCCGACCTCTGAATAGTTGAATTTCAAGTGACTTTGCTGTCGCTTTTCTTTTGTTAGACCAGTAGCCTGTGCTGTTAAGTACTTACCAATTAAACCAAAGAAAGGCGGTAGTGTATTTGAGCGGTGTGTTGGTTGTTATTTTTTGTTGTGACTGTAAATTTTGAAGATTATTGCTATGGTAGCTAAGATTATGATTGCTGTGATTATGACACCAAAGATTGTTTCTGATGATATTATTGCCGGTCTGTTTGGGGGTGGGGTTTGGGTTGTTAGAGGTTCGGGGGTGTCTTCTTTGAAGCAGTAGATATTCCAGTCATTGCAACCTATGTAGAGTTTACCGTTAGCTATTGTAGGTGAGGACCAGGTGCTTGAGGGGAGGGTGACGTTTGCGATTTTGGCACCGGCATTTGCGGCATCAAAGATCAAGATATGACGTTGGCTGGTTGCCATGTAGACTTTGCCATCGGCATATGAGGGGGAGACGTAGAGTTCATCACCTGTGTAGGTGGTCCACTTTGTCCAGCCGTTAGAAACATCGACACATGCTAGATCGAATTTGTCAATTAGTAGCACGGTGCCGTCTTTGACATAGATTGGTGAGGATACAATAAATTCTGTGGCGGTGGGGTTTGAGAAGTGCCACAGCATGTTGCCGCTACTGGTTTCGATACAGTAGTAATCCCCCCAATTAGAGGACGCAAACACTAGGCCCTCTGCAACGGAGGGTGAACCCAGCATTTGGGTGCCGCCGCCAAACGATATACGATAGGGAATCTCATATTTCCACATGATTTCTCCGGTTGCGGCATCTAGTTTGTAGAGTGCACCTGCGTTGGGTTCTTCGGCGGTAAAATAGACTGCACCATCAGCTACAGCAGGGGAGGATTCTATGGGGCCCTTGGCTTTTGTTTGCCACTTAATATCGCCCGTATTGCCATTTAGCGCATATAGGTAGTTGTCTAGGGAACCCACATAAACCACCTCATCCACTACCGCGGGGGAGGATTTTAAGACTAAATTGCCAAATGTGAAGGGTAGATCGCCATTGACAAAGGTCTTCCACAAGAGTTTGCCTGTTTTTGCATTTAGACAATACACATAGCCATCATCTCCTCCAGTGTAGACTTTGCCATTGGCTACTGCGGGTGAGGATTCTACGGGGCTGTTGGTGGCAAATTTCCAAAGTAGATCGCCGGTGTAGGCGTTTAGGGCATAGATGTTTTTATCTTGTGAACCCACGTAGAGTACGCCATCTGCTATTGAGGGTGAGGAACTAACGGCGCCTTTTGTGCTAAACCGCCACTCTACCGTGAGATTTTTTGGTCCGATTTCTGCGGTGGAGGAGTGGGTTGCGTCTGCACGCCACTGCGGCCAATCACTCACTGTTGGGGGTATGTTATTTTGTTCACCAGTGTTCTGCATGGCCCAAATTTGATTAACGGTTGTGTACTCATTACCTGAGATGGTATCTACCGCTGTTGTTACGTCTCCGGGGATAAGGTAGAGTGTGCCGTAGGCGATGGCCACTGATTCTCGGGGTGGCAGGGCTTCTATGTTTAGGGACCAGATTTTTTTGCCGGTGTAGGCATTTATGCAGGAAAACTCGGATATGCCGCTCTCGGCGTTGTATTGAGCTGTTTGGCCGGTGGTCATGTAGAGTTTGCCATCTGCTACTGAGGGCATGCCTGGCCACATCAGGGTGTCATTTGGGCCTTTGTATTTCCAGACCACTTCACCTGTGTACATGTCAAAGGCATAGAGATAACCATCTTTGTTCATCTCATACACCAATCCATAGGCGACTGCGCATCCCGTGGTGAAATAGCCATCTGTATCAGGCCGGTATCGCCAGACAATGTTGCCATTAGTGGCGTTGAAGGCATACATGGTGTTGTCATCACTTCCGCCCTTGAAGTACAGTCCATTGGAATATGCGCCTGTAAATATCATGGGGCCTTTGGTGGGGGTACTCCAAATGATGTTGCCGGTTTTAGCGTCAAGGGCATATTGCATGTTTTGGAACGATCCGGTAAAGATTTTTCCATCTCCATAGGTGATGCCGATGCCTGTTATGCCGCCGCCGCGAATGTAGGTCGTCCACGCTACTGAGGGCGGCTTTGTAGGATTGCTGAAGTCCCAAGCAACAATGGTGGAGTTGACTTTGGTGTAGAACATTTTCTGTTCTGGACTGTAGACATTGGTGTTAAAGATGCCTGTGTAGGTGTTAAAATCGGGGCTTTTCCAAAGTATATCTCCGGTTTGGGGGTTGAGACAGTAACTCTCAACTATCATGTGTGTGCTGTCAATTTTGTAGGCTATGGGCCAATGTGTTTCTTCTGGGAGTTTGGTTTGCCAGACAATGTCGCCATCTTGGTTGAGTGCAAAGACATGGGTGTGGTTGGTAACATAGATTTTGCCATTAAAGGCGGCTATGTAGGGTTGGATGTTGGGTATATCTGCTTTCCAGGTTATGGTTGATGTGTTGGGGGCTGGACCTGCAGAGAAGCGGGTATAGGCGGAGTCGCCTTGGAATTGGGGCCACTCGTATTGATCTAAGCGGCTGGTGGTTGCGGCTTGTGTTTGTCCATAGAGTGAGATTGAGGCAACTCCGGAACTAAGGAGGAGGATTGCAAAAAGGATGGTTACAAAGATTTTTTTGATGATCTTACCCCCGATGGTGTAGATAGGGGGGTTATGAGATATATTGATTTCTTGTCCAAAAATTGGGTGGTTTTGTTGGGTTTGTGGTTTTGGTTGGTGGTTGTTTGGTGTGGCGGCCTCTGGTTTTTAGTGTTGTGTCAGTGCTGGTTTATTTGCAATTAGTTAGCGTAGGTTTAATTGTTTTTGCCGCAAATTTAATAAGTATTCTTGCAATCACTACTTATGAGCTTTTTTGCTGTTTTTAACGAGAAGCATAACTGATTGATTTCTCGTAAAAATAATGAGGAAACTTTATGAAAATAAAAAATAAAAAAAATCTTTTTTCTGTGATTTCAGTTTTCTTGCTGTTAACAATCGCAGTATCGACAATTCTTATGAGTGCTTCAGCACAAACCGCCTATTTCAACTCCTATATCTACATCGCCGTAAACAGCCCCAGCGTAGGCTTAAACCAAGAACTAATCATACTCACCTGGACTGCAGATATACCCCCGTATGGCACAGGCCCAATTCAGAGCGAACGCGGCTGGTCAAACCTACAGATCATCATAACCGACCCCGATGGCGCCAACACCACCATACCCATCGAACGAACCGATCCCACCGGTGCAGCCTATGTTATATTCATGGCCACCGAAAAAACCGGCACATACACCGCCCAAGCATTTTTCCCCTCCCAAACTGTAAACATTGGCGCCGATACCCAAAACGTCTACAGCGAAGCTTTCAGCCCCCTTATCACTTTCCAAGTCCAAACCCAACCCGTTCCCACCCGAAACGATGCCCCTGTTCCCCAAGATTACTGGACCCGCCCCATCTCAAGCAACATGCACCTCTACTACACCCTCACCGGCAACTGGATCGGCGGTGCAGCTAACCAATGGCCCCAAGGCAGCGCAAACGAAGGCTCCTCCTACTTCAGCTACAGTCCCGGTCCGGGCAGCGCCCATATCCTGTGGACAAAACCCTACTGGGTAGGCGGCCTAATGGACAACCGCTATGGCACTTCTGGCTTTGCACAATACCACTATCAAGGTCTAGCCTTTACTGCCGTTGTTATCGACGGTAAAATCCACTACCAACCCCGCTACACAGGCGCTAGCGCACAAGGCTGGGCTGCCGTTGACCTCTACACTGGCGAAACCCTCTACGAAAACTATACCGATATCGCTCCAACATTTGGCCAGGTCTACGATTACTCCTCACCTAACCAAAATGGCGGCTTTCCCTACCTCTACCGACCCGTCACATACGCCAACCTGCCTGACATAGTTCGACTATCCAACGTAACCCTAAACCCTGATTTGACCCTAACCGTAAACAGCGGGGCTTCCAACGTAAATAAAACATCCCTCACATCAAACAGTTTTGGAACCATCTGGGACATCCTTGACGCACACACCCTCCAACATGTAACCTACATAGCCAACGTCTCCACAGGTGGCACACCAGTCTATGGTATGGACGGAAGCATACTTCGCTACAACGTGACTAACATAGGTACCCAACCCTACATGACCATCTGGAACACTTCTGCAGGTACCATGGTTAGTGGAATAAACGGAACCGATGCTTGGCAGTGGCGACCCTCAGGTGGAGGCGGGGGAGGATCTACCACTCCGTTTTGGGGCACCGCTGTTGCATACAACATAGTCCATGACGGCAATCTGATGATCACCGGCAACTTTTCTATTCCCAACATCTCCGGTCCATCCAACACCTTGCTAAACCAGACCGCCACTCTTCAAGCTATACGCGAAGGCGAATACGCTATATTTGCAACACCTGGACGCAACGATGAACGCGGAGTCGTTCCAGCTTTTGTCCTTGCGATTGATCTCTCAAAAGGCAACGAAGGCAAAGAACTCTGGCGCAATACCTTCTCCCCTCCCTTCTCATCAACTGAGAGCAACGCCTCCATCACCCTAACAGGTGTGTACTCAATCGACAAAGAAACCGCAACTGTGGTCTACCAGTCCACCCGACTGCTTCAACGCTGGGGATTTGACGCTAAATCCGGTACCCAACTCTGGAATGTCACTGTACCACAAGCAGACTACTATGGTTTCAATACTAACCGATACGGCAATATGCTTCTATCCAGCGGATATGGCGGTGTTTTGATTGGTATTGACTTGAGAACAGGCTATATGTGGAACTTTACTGCAGCTAATGAATATCTGGGCGATTCGGTCTTTGGCACCTATCCTATGAATGTGGGCGCAATTTCCTATGATGGCCGAATCTACATCGGCACCGGTCGACACTCTCCTGGTCCAGTCCTAGAAAGTGGAAATGTCTTACAGTGTATTAACGCATCAAATGGCGCACGACTATGGAACTTTCCAGTCTATGGCGTTATGATGCCCTCTGGAAATGCCGGTAGCAACTTTGTTCTAGCCGACGGGCGCCTCATCGCCCTCAATGCCTATGACAATCAACTCTACTGCTTTGGCCGCGGCCCAAGCGCAACCACAGTCTCAGCACCCCAAGGCTCATCACTCCTTGGCGGCAAAATCACCCTTACCGGCACAGTCACCGACCAAACAGAATCTGGCCGACGCAACACCAACGACAAACCCGACTTCTCACTCAAAGGCACCCCCGCAATCTCAGACGCCGACCAAACCGCTTGGATGCAACACCTCTACCAACAAGCCCCCGCCCCTCTAAACATCACAGGTGTCCCCGTTAGTTTTGCTGCCATTGATCCCAACAACAACTATATCATCCTAGGCGAAACCCTAAGCGACGCAAGCGGCAACTATGCCTTCACCTTTGAACCTGAGATCACAGGCACCTACCAAATCTATGCATCCTTTGCAGGCTCCGAAGCCTACGGACCCTCAGCATCAACAACCTACTTCACAGTAGGCGAAACCAACTCTCCAACCCAAAACCCCTCCCAATCCCCCGGATCCGCTGCTGACGCCTACATCTTACCAGCCTTTATCGGCATAATCATCGCCATAGTCCTATCTCTAATAGCCATCGTATTACTGCTCAGAAAACGCTAAACAACCAATCAATCAACCAAACTCTCCCTTTATTTTTTTCCAAATAATATTTGTGTACCTTGTTCTGTATCTGCCAGTCTATGAGAAGCATTTCCCATTTGGCAGAGCATTTTTAACTGCTTATACTTTGTAAGCAACTCATGTACTCCTCCTATTTCATGGGAATAATCCCCAAGAACTGAACCCTGTTGTAGAGCCCTGTTTAACGTATAAGTGCCAAAAAATAATGTTGATTAAATAAAATAAATGGTGGGCAGGTGTTGTTGTTGATTTATGAGGTTTATTCTTGTTTGCGTAGTGCTTTGGGGATATAGTTGCATGCGGGGTCGGATTCGGCTATGTCGCCTGTGTAGGCGTAGGCTCGGTTTCGGCATCCGCCGCAGATTTCTCTGTATTCGCATACGCCGCATTTGCCTTTGAGGACGTTTCGGTCTTGGAATTTGTTGTAATAGGGTGAGGCTTTGACATCTTCCCATGCGGTGGTTAGGGTTTTGTTGCGTATGTTTCCCAGCATCATGGGTTCGTTGGGCTGGAGGTCAGTGTAGAAGCAGGGGATTAAATCGCCGTTCTCAGTTACGCTAAGATAGCCGCCAAAGGCAAAGTAGGTACATTTGCCATGGAACTCTTTTTCATACCAGTGATTAAATTCGTCCTCAGATAGGCGTTGTTTGACGACTCTGGCGAAGTGGGGACAGTGGACATGAACCTCAAATTTGTTTTTGTATTTTTCTGTAATATCCCAGATGTGATTAAGCGTCCACTCATACTGATCCGGAGTTGGAGTGAGGTCCATGGTAGATTTAGCTCTGCCGCTGGGCACCGAATGATTATACCAAACAAAATTCGCCTTGTATTTCTCAGCCAATTCTGCAACATGGTCGAGGTGTTCATAGTTAATGGTAGTTATCGCACAAGCTAACCCATTTAGAATTTTCCCTGCAGCGAGTTTCTCAATAGCCGCCAAAGCTTTCTTGTAGGATCCTTTACCGCGTAGCTGATCATTGATTTCCTCAGGGCCATCAATACTTACTGAGGACCAAACCTGATTTTTAACCAAGTTATCATAGATTGAACCATCAACAAATGCACCATTGGTTAGCAGACAAACATTTAGACCCTTATTTTTCGCATACAGCACAATCTCAAAAATATCAGGCCGGGTTAGCGGCTCACCACCCTTTATACCAAACCATCGAACACCAAATTTATGAACTTCATCAACCAGATGAAACGCTTCTTGAGTCGTCATCTCTCTTGGCGCATGCGCACCCGTAGCATCAACATTGCAATATAGACAACGAGCATTACAGGCACCTGTTGCCCGCCAAGAAGTCATAAGTAAAGGACCATTCTGTGTCAAGTAATAACCCTCTTTCCAGATAGCTAACCATAAACCCTCCCCTCCAACTTAAAAAAGATTTTGCACCTGTCTGCTTCAAGTTGCTCAACTGTCCAAACTCCAGTTAACCGTGACAATTTGTCACAGTTTCATTTCCTTCCGCAATAAGCGTTGTTTCAGTTTACACCAATATAGTGGGCGTCAACACTCAGATAGGCTGAAGCGCGTTGTTATGTTTGTTGATCTTGTTCTGAGGTGCTGTAGCCACCTTTGCTTTTTTTGGGGGTGCGAAGTTTGCTGATTTTTTTAAATCCCCAGCGGAGTGTTTTGTTGTTCCATATTCGATGGTTGAGTGCTGCACGGGCCATGATTTGGCTGTAAAAGTCCCTCTTTACTTTTTTACGTAAAAAGTAACTGTAGGAGAAATAGTTGTCAAAGAATTCTTTTTTGACTTCTTCCAACTTTTCAAGCGGTAACAAGGTATTTTTGAAGATTTGGGTTTCTTCACGGTATTGGTTCCAGTTGGCATCCACTTCTAATCCGAGTTCTTTTATGAAATAGGCTAACTCGGTGCCGGGGTAGGGGACTGCTTCACACATATAGACATAGTCGGGTTTGGTTTTGTAGAGAAACTCGATGGTCTGCTCAAGCATCTCGGGTGTTTCAGTGGGATAGCCAATAACAAGTGAGACGGCAACGGAAATGCCGGCTTCTTTGGCCCACTGGATGGCTTGGGCGTTTAGTTCCACGGTGGTGCCTTTGCGCATAAGTTTGAGCATTTCTTGGCTACCTGATTCGACGCCGAAGTGGATTAGCTGGCAGTTGGTGGCTTTGAGCTTTGCCAAAAGCTCCCTAGAGACTCGGTCTACTCGGGTGCGGCAATCCCAGGGTAAGTTGATTTTGCGTTTTTGCATCTCATCACAAATCGCATAGGCGCGTTGCAAATCGTAGGTAAAGGTGTCATCGTAGAATGCGAATGCACCTGCGCCAAACTCATCGCGTAACCATTCCAGCTCATCTACAACTTTACTGGGGCTTCTTCCTCTAAATTTGTGTCCGCACATCTTGGAGGCTAAACAAAAGGTGCATGCACTGGGGCAGCCACGGCTGGTGATTATGGGCATATAGTTGACGCCAAAGAGTTTGTACATATTGGTGTCAAAGTGATGATGCGCAGGGTGCGGCAGATTATCAATATCGGGTAGAAACGCACGATCGGTGGTGCTAAAGGTCTGATTATTACTTCTATAGGTAATGCCCTGAATGGCACTAAGACCAAACATTAGCCCCTGTTCAGAGACAAACCGCGCTAATTCCAGCATGGTTTGCTCCCCCTCACCACGCACCACAATATCTAAATCAGGACTATCGGAGAGGGCTTGCTGATCAAGTACACTCACATGCGGCCCACCCATAAGCGTGAGCGCCTTGGGCACCGCAACCTTAGCAGACTTTAAAACCTCCAAAGCCGGCAAATAAGTAACCGTAGCTGAGGTGATCCCTACAATATCGGGATTTAGGCTACGAAATTTCTCCTCCAAAGCTTGGGGCGTATATTTTTTGGTTTGGCAGTCCACCACATCTACAGGGTATCCCTCTTTTTCAAGAACTGCTGCCAAATAACCAATCCCCAAAGGCAGAAAAACCGATTGCGCCGCTTCCGATGGATAAGGCGGATTAACCAAAGCCACATGAGCCTTCAAACAAAACGTCCCCCAAAGTAATCCAACACATGAATGCGCCGCTATTATGTCTTACTCAAACACAAAACACCCCCAAGAGTCAAACGAAGGTTTTTAACCCACCTCCCCCCTCCGACTCATAGAATAACACGGTGAACCCCTTGTCAGCAACCATAGCCATCCTTAACGCAAACATACACACCCAAAACCCCAACCAGCCCCACGCCCAAGCCCTAGCAATCCAAAACAACCACATCAAAAAAGTCGGAACCAACCAAGACATCACCCCCCTAATTGATGAAACAACTCTGATTCTAGATCTCAAAGGAAAAACCATTCTCCCCGGCCTAATCGACACCCACATCCATCTCGCCGACTACGGCCGATGCCTCCTCTGGCTCGATCTCACCAACACAACATCCATAAACGAACTACAAACCCTCCTCAAACAAAAAGTTGCCAACACACCAAAAGACAGCTGGATTATCGGACAAGGCTGGAACGAAACCCGCCTCCAAGAACAACGCATGCCCACCGCCGCCGACTTGGATCTGGTTAGTCCAAACAACCCCGTTATTCTCTACCGCGAAGTAGCCATGCTCTGCACCGCCAACACTCAAGCCCAAAACCACGCCAACATAACCCCCACCACCCCCAACCCCCCAGGCGGAATCATCGAAAAAACCCCCCAAGGCCAACCAACCGGCATCTTTCGCGACACCGCCACCACCCTAATCTGGCAGACGGTTTCCGAACCCACCCAAACCGAACTACTCGCCGCCACAGCACATGCCTGCCAAAAAGTCTTCCAAGCAGGTATAACCAGTCTTCACTGGCTCATACTCAACGAAAACGAATTCACCCTAATCCAAAAACTCTACGAACAAAACCAACTACTCTTCAGAGTAAACATCGTTGTCCCCGAAGCCCTCCTAGAGAAAGCCATCCAAATCCAAACAAAAAATCCTGAGGTGTTGCAAGTCAGCGGCGCCTTTATTGTGGCTGATGGTTACCTCGACTCCAAAGAAGCGGCCCTAAACGAGCCCTACAGCGACGACCCCACAAACACCGGCAAACTGTTACTCTCCAAAGAGACCCTGTCAGCTTCGATTACGCGAGCCCTATCCTTTGGAGTTCAACCAGTTATCCACGCAATGGGCGATCGCGCCCTAGACCTAGTTTTATCAGTAATTGAGCAGACAAAAAGCAACCAACGCATCCGAATCGAGCAAGCCGCCATTCTTAATCCCGCGCTTCTTGAACGACTAAAAAAACAAAATGTGGCCATAACCATCCAACCCAAAGTCATAACAACCGAATTCACAGTCTGGTCCGCAGACCACCGGCTCGGCTCACGCGCAAAATGGCTCCACCCCCTAAAAACACTTCTAGATACAGGAGTTGTGGTTGCCGCCGGCTCAGATTGCCCCATGGAACCCCTAAACCCCCTGCTTGGTATCCAAGAACTAATGCTACACCCCAACCCCGAGCAACGTCTAAGTCTCGATGAGGCCATCAGCCTATACACAATAAATGCCGCCCGATGCTCAGACCAAGAAGCTACCAAAGGCTCAATCCAAGAAGGCAAACTAGCCGATCTTATCATCCTAACCGCTGATCCCGTTGACGTTGAACCACATAAAATAAGCACAATAACCATAGATTTTGTCATATTAAACGGCCAAATTCTAGTAGTAACCTAACCTACAATGTGGTTGAAATACTAAGGATCATAGCTATACACAGTTCTGTTGATAGATGACGTTTCACAAAATAGTCCAGTCTTTATATCTTGAATTTGAGGCCATTTATATAACATAAGACCGTAGGTGTACGTCATGGCAAAACCATAATTCCAGTTTTAAGCATGAAGCCGTAGAAGAATTTGGATGCTCAAGCAAGACTGGTTCTGAGAAAGTGAAGAAGGAAATGATAAAAAGGGCATTAACGTTTACAATAAACCTGAACGCAAACAATATCGTTTAGGTTTAAAGGTTTACGCAATATGGTTATAATTTCACTAAGGAAAGCATTTAGTGCGGAGTCAAAGATAGCGCGTATAGATGGTGAATTCGCGGTCAAGTTGTATGGTTCTCGCAAAACTGTGTTGTTATTGGTTTTTTCGTTAATTGTAATACTACTTTCTTTTTTGGCTATTTTTATGCTTATAGATTCTGATATAGTGCCTGATATAGATTCTGATATAGTGCGTGTACATGTTAAAGATGAATTTGATCTTCGAAATGCTATCGATAATGCATCATTTTTTACTTCTACTACTATTGTTCTTGACAATGACGTTACTTTGGAGCGTTCGATCCGTATTTCTGAAGATAAAAACATAACCTTAACAAGCAACGGTAATGCTGACTTTTTTAAATTAACTTGTATATCTACTATCCCGTATGGTGTTTGTCCTCTCTATGTCGATGATGGTGGTGTGTTGATTCTTGACGGCATTATTGTAACTCATGAAAATGTTTACGGTGGTGGCGTAGGTGTTGCGTCAGGGGGGTCTCTTATCTTGGTTGATGGGGGAATTATTGGTAATGTCATTCGTGGTGGTGGTTGTGGTGTAGGCAACCGGGGTACTTTTGTAATGTATGGTGGCACAATTTCTGGCAACACCGCCGCTTGCCTAATTAATTCGGGCGGTAGTAGCGGTAGTACAGGCGGCGGCGTATTAAACTGGGGTACTTTTGTAATGTATGGTGGCACGATTTCAGGAAACAAAGTAAACAGAGCGCCTTTTCTGATGCTTGATGGGCCTGGTGATTGGGGTGGTGACGGTGGTGGGGTGTACAACTATGGCACTTTTATTATGTATGCTGGTGAGATTTTTAATAACACAGCTGGGACAAATGGTGGAGGTGTATACAATAAGGGCAATTTTACTATGCATGGTGGAGTAATTTCGGGTAACACTGCTGAAGTGAATGGTGGCGGTGGCGTATACGATGAGGGCAGATTTAAAATAAATGCGGGGGTAATTTCTGGTAATACTGCTTCATGTGGTAATGATGTATACACCTACGATGGCAAAAGCCGGTCGTACCCTAGTAATGACTGAACATATGTTGTAATGACATATTTAGCAAGTTAAATACCCCCGCGAACTACGATTTAACCCAGTCAATGAATCCCCTGGTATTGGGTTAACCTCTATGAGATGTTGTGTTGGTGTTGGTTTATTCTGTGAGTTCTTGTTTGGCTTTCTCTAACTTGCTCTCTATGGGTAGATTGTAGGGACATTTTTGGATACATTGACCGCAGTGTTCACATTTCTCGGCTTTAACTTCCAGTCCGCCGTAGCGTTTTTTGGCCCAGTTCTCTAACCCGTATATGTCATGTAGCATCTGGAAGCGCAGTATTGCGGGGATGTTTATGTTGTTTGGGCAGGGCATGCATAAACCGCAATCGCGGCAGTAATTGCCTAATTCAAAGCTAAACCGATTATGCTTCTTGGGTGCTGAGTTGTGGTATTGGTTTGCGGCGTTTGCGGCTGTTTCTACCTCGGCGATGCTTTTGAATCCTGCAATAACCCCTGAGACATCTTGGTCAAGCACATACTGTAGTGCACTGCTAACTTGTTCTTGTGTGGTTTGGCCCAAGAGTGTTTTGATTTCCTCTTCTTCTTGTGAGATAAGCGAGAGTGAGGGTTGGTAGAGGCAAGTTATCAAGTTGGAGGTTTTCACTGACAAAGATTTCATGATAACTACTCCTACGTCGTGTTTTTTTGCGGTGGGTATAAGTTCCTCAAGTGCCTGTGGTGTTACAACGTTTAGCGGTACCAAAACGGTGTCAAACTCGCCGGTTGTTATTGCTTTTGTGAGTACCCTTGGTTTGTGTCCGGTTATGCCGATGAATTTGGTGTGGCCTTCGCGCTGAGCTTGCTTGCATGTTTGCAGTACCCCATCCTCACCCATGGCTTTGTTGAGTGTTTTTTCATCATCAATACCATGAAGCTGTAAAATATCCACACAGTCGGTTTGCAGATTCTTGAGGCTCACCATCAAGTCTTGGAGGGATTCGCGTTTGGTTCGGTTGCCTGTTTTGGTGGCAATTATGCATTGGTCTCTTTTTTTGGTTTGGAGCGCTTGGCCGATTTTTTCTTCGCTGTCGCCATCCCAGCGGGCAGTATCAAAATAATTAAACCCCAACTCAAAAGCGCACTGTATCACCTCAATTGCTTGGGGTTTGGGTAGCTCAGCTATCCAGGTGCTGCCAAAACCCACTTGCGACATCATCAGATTGGTCCTTCCCAGCCGACGCTTATCCATCAAATCACCTGGGCTGTTGTTAGGCGGTGCCGTTGGCTTTTTTGGTGCCATGTAGCAATCGGGTTTTGGTGAAGGTTAGGATGCCTTCGCGTTTGGCGCGTTTTAGGATTTGTTTGGGTCTCATGTGGAAGCTCTTAAAGAAGCGCCACTGCAGTGCTTTTAGGGCTTCATAGTCGTATTGGTCGCTTTTGACGCTTAGCAGGTACTCGTCGAGTTGGGTGTAGTTTTTGTTTTGGAGGAGTTCTTTGTAGATTTTGCTATCGGGGTAGGCGATAAAGATGTTGAATTGGCAGTAGTCGGGGTCGATTTTTTTGGCGAATTTGAGTGATTCCTCCATATCCTCAAGTGTCTCATCGGGTAAGCCTAGCATAAAGGAGCAGGCGGTTTTTATGTGGTGTTTTTTGCATAGTTTAAAGGCGGTTTGGACTTGTTGGGGGGTGGTGTTTCGGTTTATGCGTTTTAGGATTTTAGGTGAGCCCGACTCCACGCCAAACCAGATGACTCTGCAACCTGCCTTGCTCATAAGCTCCAAGAGCTCATCATCGACCAAATCCACTCGGGTGTCACAAACCCACTCTAAATCCAGCTTTTGCTCAATCATGAGGTTGCAGAGCGTTTTGGTTTTTTCTTTGTTTAGGGTAAAATTATCGTTTATGAAGTAGATGCCTTTTGTGCCATAGCGGTTCTGTAGATCTTGGATTTCGCCTATGACGCGTTTGGGGCTAAAGCTGCGATTTATGTTGCCCCAGAGTTTGCGGGTTTCACAAAACCCACAACTATACACACAGCCCCGGCTAATACTCATCACATCTGCCGGTTTAGCATCTAAGAACTCTATGGTGCGATCATACTGCTCAAGGGGCAACAAATGCCTCGCCGGGTAGGGGATTTCATCCATATCCTCAATGAACTGCGGCGCATTAACCATAACCCCGCTTGAGGTTCTACATGCCACTCCTGGAATGGTTGTTGCTTTGTCTGTGTTGCCTTCTGTTAGGGTGTTTGCTAATTGGGTTATGGCGCGCTCGCCTTCTCCGATAATAGCATAATCAATCTGTGGGTGTGCCAAAAGTGTCTCGGGTAGATAGGAGGCATGCCAGCCGCCCACCACCACCACACAATCTGCTTTGGCCTCTTTTATGGCCTGAGCGGTTTCTAGGCAGCGTGCAAACGTAGCTGAACCACAAGTAATCCCCACCATAAACGGTTTGGTCTGCCTAATTGTTTGCTTAACTTCTTCCAGAGACTTGTTGGCCAAATAATTATCCAACATCTCAACAGTATAACCAGCCTTCTCAAGCGCACCCGCAATATACATCAACCCAATAGGCGGCAAACGCTTCCCATGATACCAAGTATCTTTTTCAGGGGGCGCTGTAGTCATAAGCAAAATCAAGCCATTCGACTCTCCGAGGACATTTCAGGTTTGATAACTCGCGCCGCTTATAGCTTTAACGGAAAAACGACCCTCTCGCTTTAGTTTTCTTTCCCGCCGCTTACCTTAACAAAAAATTAGATTAAACAACAATAACCAACTTAACTCGACATACATCCAAAACACCTGAGGCTAGGTGGATTTTTTGTGTCGGTTTTTTCTCAAAAACGACAACCCCAAACAGACAACAACAGCCGCAACCACAACAGTAGTAGCTGTAACAACACCGATAAAGACCAGCGACCGCGGCGCATTAGCAACAGTGAAGGTTATGGTTTCAGAGGCACCAGTGTTTCCATATTTATCCTCTGCAAACACTCTCACACTATGGCGACCACTAGACAACCCCGACAGAGAAACATTACCCCCAACCGTTACGTTAGCTTGACCATCAAGGCAATACCCCATCCACACAACCGGATGATTCAAACTATACTCAAGGGTCACAGTCTCAAGATCATACCTGCCCCCTTCTTCAAGAGATAAAACTGAAATCTCAGGCGCAATACGGCCATAACCAAATGGAGTATACATAAAAACCCTCTGAAAATGAACCTGCTCAGTAGTCGCTATATGCCTAAACATCTCAAAATTTTTACTAAAATACTCACGCAACTCATAAGGCAATGCATTAGGAAAACTATAGGTTTCGGTGCAGCCTCCCAAGACATACAATAACCCATCCACCTCAACAACCCCCCGGCCATGAAGCCCAAGCGGCACGTTCGCTCCATCCATCCAACTATCTAAAACAAGATCGTGAATCCTAAGCCCAACCCCATCACAAACATACTCCCGACCATCAAAAACCACACCATCAGAAGGCACCTCCGGCCAAGGCCCCTCATACACCGACCAAGTATCCTCTATGGGATCATAAACCTCACAAAGCTCCGAATTCACATATCCGCCCATGACATATATGTAACCGTCCACAACACACGCAGACGCACCATTTCTGGGAGTTGGTATAGATGCCTTTCTTGTCCATTGGTTTGTGGCGGGGTCATAAACCTCATTTACTCCATAGAGACCCGAGGAGGTTGTACTCCCACCTATATAGTAAATTTTACCCATAGAACACACTGCGACGCCTCCGTATCGGGGTGTAGGCAATGACGGCAGAGTCATCCACGTATTAGTCTGTGGGTCATATCTCTCAACGGCACCAGTAACCAACCCCACACCCCGCGAAACAAGGCCGCCAATCGCATATATTTTGCCATCCGCCACCACCGTACCAAAATAGCTTCGCGGATAACGCATCGAGGCCATCTCAACCCAAACATTCTCCTCCGGCGGAGACACAGATGCCCCAAAACAGAAGTCTCAACAACTAAACAAAAAAATAACAATACTACCAAAACCAATCCTGATACCCTGCACAAACTACTCATACGGTATCACATCTTCCTAGTTATCAAGCTGAGTAATGGTTGTGTGAACGGTATATTTTTTACTATTTACAGTTCTTGCTCATGATGGAATCGGACTTTTTGTTTAATAAAAAATATAAGGAATTCCCAACATTACTCTCGCCTCATAACATTTCACTTGGGGACTAAAATTAACCGTGGAAATCTCTCAAACTAATCTACTCATGGGTGTCTGAATTGAGTGAGGCTGTCTACAAGCCGCTTATTGTTCAAAGCGATATGACCTTGTTGCTTGAAACAAACAATACATCCTACGAATCTGCCCGTGATGAGCTCTTAGCGTTTGCCGAGATGGTAAAATCTCCCGAGTATATTCACACCTACAAGATGACTCCGATTTCTCTTTGGAATGCGGCCAGTGCGGGTGTGACGAGTGCTGATATTTTAGCAACCCTTGAAAAATATAGTAAATATCCCATATCTGAAACTGTTGTTGCACGTTTAACCCAGATCAGCGACCGCTATGGCAAGGTCCGAATATGCAAAGAACAAACCGAGTTATTTCTTGAAACTGACGACCCATACATCATGGCGCAACTATGTGCAGAAAAAACAGTTTCTAAATTCTTTATCGAAACACCCAAAAATAATCGGGTTAAGATTGATCCGGTGTTTCGGGGTCATATCAAGCAGGCACTTATGAATATCCAATTCCCACCCGAGGACCTGGCAGGGTATGCGGATGGGGCGGCCTTAATGGTTGATCTACGCCATGATGTTTTCCAGCCCCGCGATTATCAGCTTGATGCGGTTTGTGCTTTTCGCGCTGGGGGCAGAGGTGATCATGGAGTTGTGGTTTTACCTTGCGGAGCGGGAAAAACCATTGTGGGAATTGCGGCTATGGCAGAGCTAAAAACTGAGACCTTGATTCTCACAACATCAATCACTGCAGTGCGCCAATGGATAACTGAGTTAGTTACTAAAACTGGTTTGAATCCTGACTTGATTGGAGAGTATAGCGGTGAGAAAAAAGATGTTCGCCCCGTGACGGTCTCAACCTATCAAATCATAAGTGCCAAAGACAAAGCCGGTGTGCAGAAACATTTCGAGTTATTCTTGGAACGCAACTGGGGATTTATCATCTATGACGAGGTACACACCTTGCCTGCACCAGTTTTTCGCATAACCGCCGAGTTACAGGCTAAGCGTCGGCTGGGTTTAACTGCAACTTTGGTGCGTGAAGACGGACATGAAGCAGACGTATTTGCCCTAATTGGCCCCAAACGCCACGAAATGGGCTGGAAAATCCTTGAAAGCCAAGGCTGGATCGCCCAAGCCGAGTGCTTTGAGGTACGCATCGCTATGCCTGAGGAATTAAAAATGCCCTACGCAATCGCCCCTAAACGCGAAAAATTCCGCATAGCCGCAGAAAACCCCGACAAACTCGGTATCATCCGCAAATTATTAACAAAACACAAAGGCGCCCACATCTTGATCATAGGAGTCTATCTTGAGCAGCTCCAACACATCGCAGAACAGCTCGACGCTCCACTCATCACCGGCAAAACCCCCAACCGAGACCGCGAAACACTCTATGAGCGCTTCAAAAGCGGTGAATTTCCCGTTTTGGTAGTCTCCAAGGTCGCCAATTTTGCCATAGATCTTCCTGATGCAAATGTTGCTCTTGAGGTTAGCGGCAGTTTTGGCTCCCGCCAAGAAGAAGCCCAGCGCCTCGGACGCATTTTACGCCCCAAACAAGGCGAAAACAAAGCCTACTTCTACACCCTAGTATCACGCGACACCACTGAGGAGAGTTTTTCGATGCACCGCCAACTCTTTCTCACCGAGCAAGGCTACCCCTACAAAATACTCGATGAGGCCACCCCGCCATGAGTGAAACCAACGCAAAACTTGCTGATCTAGAACAATACCTAAACACCTGCACCAACGACACACCCTATGGTTGCGCCGAGGGTACCGGCCTAAGCGCACTGCATAAACGTCTCTTTAACAACAAAACCAACGTCCTAAAAAAAGACATGATAAAAAACCTCGCAAACTTTTATGCCCACAACCAAAACATAGTAGACCTCTGGAACAGCTTCTCTGAGTGCGAACAAGACTTTTTGCGATATGTGGTGCAATGCGGTAGCGAATATCTCCCCACCACTCGGCTATACGCAAAAAAACACAACCTAAAACTCGAATACACCGCCCCGGGCGGCTACACCAAAGACCTAACAAACGCATATGACTATATGCGTCTAAAATTTCTCCACCTCCTAACCTGGAACCTCCCAAACACCAAAACCGTCATTCTCTTTCCTGGCGGCAACATGCCCCAAACGGTTTTTGATGTCTTAAAACCCCTTGTAGGCCCCATAAAATTCGACTCCACACCCTATCATCCAACAAAAACCGATTATCTTATCTGCCGAGAAAACCGCCTCAACGACTTTGAAACCCTAGTCAAACTCGCCGCCAGTGAACGTCTCAAAGTAAAACCCCAAACATTTGACCTCACCCCCCCCAAACTGGTCAAACTCGTCGAAACAATTGACTTTGAGGAAGTATGTGACAAAAACGGCAAATTTTGCACTCCCAAAGAAGTCAAACACAAAAACGACTTCAAAATTGCCCAACCTCTCTTTATATTAGCTACCAACTCCGGATTACTTGATATCGCCCCAGACGGCTATGTACACCCCGGCAAAAAAGCCCCTGTCCTGCTATCTAAACCCCCAAACGAGATAGCCAAACAATTATTTGAAGACTATATGGCGGAAAATAAAATTCCTGAAATCCACTACCTCACCCATATTGCAATCAAAGATCGCGGCGGACAAATCGAGTGGCACAAATGCCGAAAAACCATCATAGACCTACTAAAAAACTGCCCTGCCGAACAATTCTTAACGTTTGACTCTTTGACTAATCACGCCCAAACATTCTATGGCAATTTCCTGCGCCGACTTCTCTACTGCGACATTGTAGTGCGTAGCTCCCACTATAAGGACTACTTTGATGAGGGTGATTATGAACCCGACTGGAGTGAATGCGAAACTCACCTAATAGGCCTCATCTTGTCCTTTCTTTGCACCCTGGGTATACTCGATATCGCATACACTGAAAACATTACCCGCACAAAATATGCTGAAGATGACTTCTGCGTCGGCATTGCCGGTTTTCGCATAACCCAACTCGGCGCCTGGATCTTGGGACTAATCAACCAATACCAAATCCCAACCAAAACTATCCGGCCCCTAAACGATGAGGGCCAACTCCTCGTACTGCCAGACTACTCCATAATTATATCCGGCCTTAAATGCCGTATCGAACACGAAACCCACTTTAGTAAATTCCTCACCAAACACTCTATTGATGGCAACGCCGCAATCTACAAACTCGACTTCCAATCGATAATCCGCGCATATGACCTCAACATAGCACCTCAAAAAATAAAAAAGACCCTGCAAAAAGCAAGCGGCAAACCCCTCCCCGACAATGTGGCACGATCTTTAGATGATTGGCAACTAAAAATCGGACGCGTAAAAATCCGCACCCTAACCGTACTTGAAACCGACGACGCCCTGTTGCTCGAAGAAATAAAACACATCAAAGGCCTAAAAAACATCATAACAAGCCAGCTACGTCACGCCATAGCCATAGATGACAAACAACAGAAAAAAGCAAAAACCCTAATAGAAAAAAACGGCTGGCCAGTAAAAATCACCGAAACAGCTGATAAAACCCACAAAGATCCATAAGTTATCCACCTGTTGCTTCTTTATTCCCCTAAAGAGCCCCTCACAAGACAAACCACACTATCTCTAATCGTGTTTTACATGTAATCTCAAGGGCTGTCTTCTAAAGATATTTGGTGTGGTTACAAAAACTGTTAGTTGTATGCGTCACGCTGATGTGTTTTATGTGGTTAGTAGGAAAAAAATTAAAATTGGATTTTTGGATTTAATCTATTTATTTGTTTCTTAAAATGGTGCCGCTTACTTTTTGGTAAGGGTTATTTCCATCGTGGAAACCATTCTGGACTTGTTCTCGCCTTCTCGTGGTGGCATCTCGGCTGTTCCGATTGCAATTTTGCTGATTTTTAGGTCTTTTATGAAGCGATTTCTTGCGATTTCTGCAACGTCAACTGCGGTGGTTATGGCTTGGCCTCTTGCTTTTAGAGTGATCTCTTTTAAGTTGTTTGAGGAAAGGCTTGTGATTATGGCCAGAACATAGCTCATTGGGGGTTTGTTTCCGACGAAAATAACGTCTGCGTTTTCAGTCATTTTATTTTTCTCCTTTATGTCTCATGTGTAACGTTGCAGGTCAACGCTTTGTTGCGAGACCGAACATTACTGCCAAATATTTATGACTTCTTCCTTATAAAGTCATTGAAAACACAACTATGCAAACATAATTGTTGCTGATCGTGGGCTAGAAAGGCTTTTGTGTAGCTAAGATATAGGGCTATCTGTAGAGTGTAAGCATGCTTACTAAACTTAAAAAACAAATCCAGCAAATGTTAACAACCGAGGCCAAAATAGCTCACCGAATTGGGTTTACACCCAATCGAATCAGCATTGTGGGGTTTATATTTGCCATGGCCTCCGCGGTTGCTTACGCTTTAGTTGCGGCGCATGCGTCTTGGTTTTTGTTGCTCGGAGTCTTTTTCCTTTTGGCGTCTGGGTTTTGTGACACTATGGATGGTATTGTTGCGCGTACCTTTGGGCAGACGACTGTGTTTGGCGGGTTTTTTGATGCTGTTTTGGATCGTTATGCTGATGCGGCGGTCTATGCGGGTATACTTATCGCTGGGTTAGCTAGTGCGGCGTGGGGTGTGTTTTGGGGGCCCATTGTTGTTTTGGCGGCTCTGGCGGGTTCGATGATGGTTAGTTATACCCGTGCACGAGCAGAAGCCTGTGGGATAAAGATGGAATCTGTAGGATTTGCGGAGCGTGCGGAGCGTATGCTTATCTTAGCGGTTGCCAGCATAGCGGGTTATTTCTGGTTACCTGCTCTGGGCTATGGTGTAGCTGTGTTAGCTGTTATCTCAAACCTAACCGTCATACAACGCGCACTCTATGTTTATAGAGAACTGAAGAAAAAACTAACTGCATGATTACAGTAGAAAATTAGAAAAGAGAAGAAAGAAAGCAATACTGTGCTTCCTTTTTTGTTTTTGTTGTTTAGTATCTTCGTTTGTAGCCCTTTGAGTGGCGTTCGTTTTCTGCTCGGACTTTGACGATGCCACGGTGGACTGCGCATGAGATACAGTAGTATTTAGTATCTACCCAAGATGCTAGAAAGGTGCCTTTTTGCCTGAGTTCTTTGGCTAACTGGGGTTCTACAAATGATACCCGCCGTGTTGAGCGTTTTGCTTTGTCTCTGGGCACCATCGCTCCGCAGTTAACGCATTGTACAAGGGTACTACTTCCTTTGCTTCCTTTAGCTCTTCCTCGGCTCTTTCGCTTAACAGGCATTAATTAGTCCTCTTTATTTTTTGGTGTCATTTATTGAGTTAACTGTCTTATATATCTTCTCGTAATTTTAATAAAGAAGCAATGTTTGCATCCGGAGTTATATGCGGCACAATCCGTCCCTCAGATGAAGTCATCAAAGTGGTCACGCCCGGACCATGTCCTGCACAAATACAATTGGTGTGAACCACTACCCCCACCGAAACCGCGCCCCGACGATAAATCCTGCCAAACGAGTGATCCGCATCAATAATCGCCACCAAGTCACCCAAGCGTAGTGTTTCTAATCCATACTGCTCAACGATGGTCTCATCAAAGAGCTGAATATCATAATCGCCCGAGTTTGTCTGATTAGCTCCCAACCCCGAACCCATAATAGCTGCCGGTATATGATGCGTAACCGGCACCCCAAGTTTCTCCCCGATAGGTTGCGGATCCCACGCCTCAAGCAAAGCCGGATCAGTATTTATCACCTTTATATCTGGAAAATACTGCTGAAGTTTTAGACCCGTACCGTAGGATTTAATGAGAATCTTATCACCCGGCAACAATTTCTCTAGGACCTCTTTGGAAAAATCCACCATCACATGCTCAATACCCCCATGCTTACCCACAACCGTGCCAATATCGCCTTTAGCCTCTCCTGAAGCGACAACCGCTTGATTACCAACACAGGCGAGCACATTAAACGCCGTGTTCGCTCCCTGACCTGATCGAGGATCATTTTCTCTATTTACCACACTCGCACCGGGCTCCACATGATCAGCCTCCCAACCCAGCGCAGAATCACCCACACGCAAATTATACGTCACACCCCCCACACCAGGCAACACCTGGGGTCTACCAGTAGCAGAGATCGTGTAGACATTACGAATAGTGGGACTGGCAACCTCACCCACAACAGAGAGTTTTATGAGCCTATCCACATTAGTTTTAAGCACAATAATTTCCTCCAAGTCCAATTGGGTAGTATGTTAGGATCTTATAAAACTTGTAGTGGCTCTCTATGTAAAGCAACTCTTAAATTCGGCGTCCCTTCTATGTTAAATCAACACCAAAACTGACTGAATTGCCGGGACGTCTATGTCTGAAATTGGTTTAAGCCCCAAAATGTTAGTTCGAGACATCATGAGTAGCCCAGTCGTAACCATGGATGCGGACGAAACCTCCAACAAAGCCGCAGAAATCATGGACCAAAACAACCTAGGGGCGGTCATTGTCCAAAACAAAATTGGCACCCCCATAGGCATCATAACCGAGCGCGATATAGTAAAACGCGTAGTTGCCAAAAACCAAAAACCCGACACCAAAAAAGCCAAAGATGTTATGACCACTCCTCTTGTCACAATCGAACCCGAAGCAATCATAAGCGACGCCGCACGAAAAATGACCCGATTAGGCATCAGACGATTAGGCGTCATCTACAAAGGCAACCTAGTCGGTATCCTCTCAAGCAAAGACATCCTAGGAGTCATGCCGGAACTCCTTGAAATAATGCAAGAACGTTCGCGCATAGAAGGCGCCGCGGCAAGCGAAGAACCCGAAGAAACCCCCCAATCCGGATACTGCGACAACTGCGAAGCATACTCTGAGAACCTAAAAGAATGCAACGGACAAAACATCTGCGACGAATGTCGTATCGAACTCGAACAAGAAAAATAGCTCCAAATCAATTTCTATATTTGTGGTAACTCTTTTTGTTCGCCTTCAAACCCTGCTGATTGGTTGCCGCGGGAATTTTTTGCTATGTGAGTTGTTTGCCGCATTTTTCACAGAAAGATGCATAACCCTTGTTGATTGCACCACAAAAAACACAGAATTTTTCTATGGATTGGTTGTTTTCTGTCTGTTGTTGCTCACCGCTTGGTGTAGAGTGGTTTGATGTTTGAGGGGTCGGTTTGGTTCTTTTTGTTTTTGTAGACAGTATTGTTATAGTCATCAATGTTGCTATGGTTGCAATAATTATGACAAACAGTCCCGAGTTTTCGGTAATCAAATCAAGCGATAGCGGCAAAACAGGCTGTGTTATAGGGTCTGGAATTACAGGTGGATCGATGGTTGTTGGGTTTGGGTTAAATGTTTGTGGTATTGTTGTTTGGGTGGGGCTGGGCTGAATAGTTGGAGCTGTTACTGTTATAGCGGGAATGAATTGTTTGGTTTCATCTATGGGGTAGATCTTTACTGTTTGTCCGTTAAACTCTTGGGGCAGTTGACCGATTTTAAAGTTCACTCCGGTGGTTTCACAGTAGTAATATGTCTGATTAGAATCTGGGGGGTAAACCCAGTGGGTGCCCTTCAAGTTATTGCCCAAGATGCCCACTGCATAATGATTTGGCGGATTGATATAGACTACCCCATAGCCCATAATCCGTGCCAAGGTGGCAAAAAGTATCGCGGTATCCTCACAGTCTCCTCCCTCATCAACCAGTGTTTCGATAGGAAACCTCGGATACTCATCATACCCCGTTGTAACTATATCTGAGGCATAGCGTAAATTCTGCACAAATGTCAACACAAAACTAACCTTATCATAGTCATTATAACCCGTCTGGGTCGTGATATCAGTGAGTTTTTGTGCTAACAGTTTTACGTAATAATCTTGGGTGGTCGTGAGATATCCATATCCTGCGGGGCCGTTTTTTGTTCTCACAGACACCGGAACACCCTGATAAGACTCATAGAGTGCAGTGGGAATACTTAGATTCCAGGTCCAATGTTGCCCCTCATAGTCCCATGTAAATGATCTCTCATAGGATTGCTCGCTAGTTTGAGCGTTTGCTCTTGGGGGAACTGTAATCATCGATAGAGCTATTATGAGTGTCAATGAAATGATGATTAAGAATCGGACTGGTTTAAAACTTTGACAATTTATTTGCATCCTGTCCTAATAAAAATTCTCGAGCTACTGTTTAAGTGTTTTTCCCAATCTACTTTTTAATTATGCCGTAACTCTGTTTTTTCCAGGCATCACGAAACTTGTTGTAGTAATCAACACCTTGGAAAACAGGTGCATAGGTGAGTTCCCATTCGAGTCCACATTTACAAACTGCGTAGGCTTTCTTATTTTTGGTGTCAACAAACATTTGCAAGAATTCTTTGCGGCATTTGGGGCAGTAGTAGGGGCCATTTACCATCTGTTTGGCATCTTTGGTGAGGATCTTCATACCGCTGGCTGTGACTTTATGTAGCTCTTTGCTTTCTTTGGCGGGCTTCTCTGAACTCATATATAGAGACTATATCTGCACAAAGATATACTCTTCCATCTGAAACTGGATTTTTGCCCTCAAAATGTCGAAACTATGCTAACAATAGTGCTTAATTTGGGGGTATTTTTGTTTGAATATTTGTGGTTTTGTTTTGTCTTGTTATTTTGGTGTTGTGTGGGGAAAATGTGTGTGGTGTTGTTTTTTGTGTTGGTTTTGTTGTTTTTGATGGTTCTTTTGGTCTGCTGGTTTAGTTAGATGGAAGACTTTTAACTTGCGGTGTCTTTATTGATATTTCATTTGATTGGCGGTTTTGCTGATTTTTAGTCTGATTTCGTCATGTATCGTCTGACTTTTGTTTGTTTTTGTTAAAAACTTGCTTGAACTACATTTGATACAATGCTTTATTTTTTTGTATTATTGTATTGTATTTTATTTTGTTATATTTGTGTTAAATTTATCTCATTATTAAAATGGGAATATTCTGTAAATTGTAATATTGCGACATTTTTAATACTGTTTAAATCAAGATACCGATTGCTGTTACTCAACGAGGAAGATATATGAAAACAACCAAATCATTCAAAAAATGTCTATCATTACTCATAGTAACCTGCATAGTTGCTCTGGTCTTTGTTACCCTAGTAACAGCAGCAAATACTCCATATGATTGGACACTGACTGACCCTGAAGCGGGCGTAGAAATCAACATCCGCACAAGTGGTAGCGGTAATAATATAGTGTTTTATGCAACTCTATCGGTGGATGGAGAAAAAACAATATCCATAACCGTACCCGGTAACCACTTCGGTAGCGGCAAATTTGATGCATATCTTACCATAGGCGGTTATGTAGTGCATATACCCATACAAGGAAATGAAATGGGTAAAAATGGTGAACCCCAAATCATATCCGGAATCGGCCTGGGTCATGACTGGGTAGAACAAGGCCGTAGCGAACCTACCTGTACAGAAGATGGCTACATATCCTATTACTGCAAAAATCACGTCGAGACCCGTATAGACGCATTAGCGGCTCTTGGTCATGATCTTTCTTCTGTTACTGTGGATGCTACTTGTTTGGTTGCTGGTTCGGTTACTACTACTTGCAGTCGTTGTGATTATGAAGATGTTGAGGTTCTAGCGGCTCTTG
>NZ_WRFL01000016.1:0-41029 GCF_009778815.1 Candidatus Bathycorpusculum sp. | reverse complement strand
TTTTGTACCTGTTTGGGTACGTTTTGCATATGGGTAACCTATGGGTTAACCTAGGTGTAACCTAGATTTAAGGTTTATGGCTAAATTTTAAAAACAGGCGTAAATCAATGTCAAACTATTGACCTAGGGGTAATTTTGCCGAGTTCCGGTTTTATAATAAAAAACATTTTACAAGACCAATTACACAACACATTCATATGACTTCACTAAAAAAAGGACTAATCATGAATATTAAAACAAGCGTTTATCAAAACACATGGCCAAACTTGGAAAAGTTTGGAATCTAATGTACCTGCCAATTTGAAAACAAAAAAAGGAAAGTTGGATTAAGCCAACCGGTTTTGTTTAACTAGTTGCAAAAAGCGAATCGTCGAGGTCGTTCACTTTAATGTCGGAGATAGTATAGCTAATGTCGTCTGCTGTGTAGCTGTAGGTTGCTGATAGGCCATCCCATTTATCTTTGAGTTCAGTTGCAAAGCAATATGCCATCTCTAGATACAATTCATCATCAGCAAATTTGGATTTTGTCCAAGTTTCGCCAAAATCTTTACTTGCATATGATGTGGAATCTTCCAAGTTCAAGATATAACTGTAGCATGCGTCATCCATAACCATGTCAACTCTAACTATATCAGCTTCTCCGTTGAAGTCGTTTATTGCGCAATAATAGTCTAAGCCAGTAGTGCTATCGGCAACCTTAAATTGTAGAGAGTCACCATCAGCAATAGTCTGCGGCTCAGGTGCTGGAGTTGTTTCTGTTTCGTTGTTCATCAAAAGGGCTACTGCGGCTACGGCGACAATAACTACCGCTAAAATTGCAACAATGATGTAGATAGTTTTTTTATCCACTTGAATCACACCATTTTATAGCGATCTCTTTGCTCAAAAAGTAATATAAGCTTTTCCAAAAGCTGGCTCACCTGAAAGACAAATCAAAGAAAAAATACAAGAAAACTACAAGCAAAAAACCAGCCACACAAACAATCCACATCATAAACCCAAAAATAAAAGACCGTGAAAGACAGGGAGCAGTTTAGCGTTCAATAGAGAGCTTACTTGTGTTTGCTTCTTTAGCTATACTAATCACATGATCCGCAGTTACTGCGAAAGCTTCACTGTGAGTAACGGCAATTATCTGCTCAATTGCTCTAAATTTACCAATGGCATCGGCTAAGCGCTCAATACTGCCGTCTTCACTACCCAAATTTTCGGTGGGTTCATCTAACACAAGCATACTCAGACCCTGACCGGTGTGGGATTGCAAAATGAGCTGTCCTAGGCCCATACGATAAGCAAACGCTAAGAGGGTGCGTTCTCCGCCTGAGAGATTGTTGACTTCACGGTTTACCCCGGCTTCGCTTTTTACGTAGGGGGTGTAAGTTTCGTCGATAACCACGTTTAGCATGGGAGTTTCGCCGCCCACTAGGCTGTCTATTACTTGTTGGACAAAGCTGTGCAGCACTTTGACAAATTCGCGTCGGAGTTTAGGCTGGATGCTACGGTAGGCGTCTCGAATGGCACTTAGTAACTCGATGATGCGGCTGATTTTTTCGCTCCGATCAAGTTTTTGTTGAGCTATTTCGAGGCGGTCTTTGATTTCTTGGAGGTGGAGGTTTAGATCGGATTTACGGTTTGCTTTTGTGCGCAGATCTAATTCGGCGGCGTAGTATTGTTTTAGGGTTTGGTCTTTTTGGTCTTTAGCGGCCTGCAACTCAGATATGTCGAATTGGGCGATTTGAGCTTGGCAGGTTTGGAGCTCAGTGTATTGTGCGGCTTCAAGGTGCTGGTGGACTTCTTGTTCCGCAAGCAGATTTTTGAGGTTGTCTTGCTCCTCAACGATTCGAGCAACCAAATCAGTGTTTCTGGTCAGATTGGTCTGCAGATCACCGTATGCTTGGGAGACAGTTGTTTTGGTTTTTTGCAGAGTTGCAACTTCAATACGCAGATGGTTAATGGTTTTTTCTCGATCTAGGTTTGTTTGGGTTATGTTTTTGAGTAAATCGGTCTTGTAAGCACCCATTAGAGGTTGACTACAGACGGGGCATTGGCTGTCTTTTGAGGATTTACTAAGGGTCTCGGCTCTTTTTTGATCTTGGAGAAGGTTTTGGGAGGCAGTTTCCTGTTCGGCTCTTAGTTGAGAGAGTTTGTCATCAAACCCCAAAATATAAACGCGTAACTGATCAAGGGACTGATCTTTGGGTATCCCGGCCTGTTCGAATATGCTTAAATATTGCTTTATTTGGTTGCCAAGAGAAGTTTGGCGTTGAAGAAGGTTGTCAAGTATTGTTTTTTTGCCCTCAATTCGCTCAGTTAGTGAGTTGGATGTTTGGGTCATGTTGGTATAGTTGGCGTTTAGGCGGGCTTCTTTGCGTTTGAGTTCTTCTATGGCGAGTTTTTTTTCTTCGGAGCGTTTGAGGCGTAAATCAGTTTCGTCAAGGGCGGATTTGGCGTTGGTTAGTCGTTGGGTGGATGTCTCAAGGGCCATCACAAGATTGGTAAAGTCTTCGCTTGCGCGGTTGTATTCTGCGCTGAGTTTTTCTAAGCTACAAACATCGGGGTCTTTTTCGTAGACACGTTTTTCGGTTTCAAAGTCGCGTTGGTATTGGGCTATGCTACTCCAGGCGGCCTCATACTCAGCTAAGCCGAAAAATTCGTCGATGCGGATCTGGCGGTCACGGGGTTTGGCATCTAGGAGTTCTTTTAGGTGTTCTTGGCGAAACCAGACGATTTCGCGGTAGAGATCGCGATCTAGACCGGTTATGGTTTTGATTTGTTCTGCAACGGCCTCGTTTTTCATTGAGGCAACGAGTTTTTCGTCTTCGTAGAGTTTTAGTTGTTCGCTGTCTTGATTTAGGGATTTGCCTTTGCGTTTTAATCCGCGGATTAGTTTGTATATGCGGCCGTTTTGGCTAAACTGCAAAGTTACGCGGCAAAAGTCCGCGTCTTCACGCATGAGATAGTCAAAGCTTTTGCGGCCAATGGTGTCGCCAAATAATGCAAAGTCTATAGCGTAGAGTACGCTGGATTTGCCGCATCCCACGCCTCCAACGATGCAGTTAAAGCCCCGGGTGAAGGGCACAGTTGATTTGGTGTGGCTACGAATGTTTTCCAGCTGCACGATGTCAATTTTCATGGGTGAGCTCCTCGATGACTTGTTTAACTTTGGCATCTTGTTTTTGTGCCAGCGGCTCAATCAAATTTAGAGCGCCATGTGCGATGCGTTCAGCGTCTGTTTTGCCATATCGATCAGAGAAAATCTGCACAAAATAGTCAAAGGCCTTAGTTTTTAGGTCTTTGAATTCGCCCTCAAAGATAGAGCGCACTACCTCATCAGAAACCACCGTTTCTCTGAGTTGGACAATAGGATGGACCAAAAGCGCTTTGGGGGCGGCATTGCGGATTTTGGGCACGTCTAATTCGGCGCGGCTAGCCTCTGTGGGCAGGGTACCGCAGAGGATGGGAACGATTATAACATCGGTTTCATCAGCTTCTTTGACCATCTGTACTGCCATCTCGGTGATCTTGGCAGGTGACAAGCCGGTGTAGTCATGTTCTAGGAGAATAAAGCGTCGAGGGGTGTATAGTTCAATTAGCTCAGGGGCGGGTTGACCTTTGTCGTTGACTTGCACATGGTAGAAACCTTTGGTGATTTTGCCTTCATCATAGCCGGAGGATTCTGTGCAACCGCTGTATACTAAAATGCCGCTCTTAAAGCGGCCAGTGTAGCGGTCGTGGATGTGGCCTGCGGCATAGTAGCAAAAGCCATCAGGTAATAATTCGGGGGGAATCTCAGCTTCCATGTAGGAGGGTTTAACGTTGGGTAGGTCTAGGGCGCCGTGAAATACAAAGATGTTAGCGAGATTGGGTTGGGGAGTTGGGGGGTTTTCTTCCATAAAGCGGGGGAGAGCTTCAAGTGTTTTGGGACGGTTATGGTAATTGGGAATACCGTAGACATAGCAACACTCGGGTTTGCTCCAGCAGGAGCCGCGGTGTCGGGGTAGATGAAAGATGAGCCCTGCGCTGTCAAGGGGGTAGAGGATGGTACTGGTTATGGTGTTTGGGGCGGAGTCGTGGCTACCATCTACGGTTAAAACGGGAATATTGGCGTCTTTTAGGCGTTTAAAACTGCGCACCGTATTTTCCAGCGTGTGATTACTGGGTCGGGCTTGATGAAATAGATCACCCGCGATAATCATAAAATCTGGTTTGAGATCGAGTGTTTTGTCCACAACTTCGCTAAATGCGCTGTCAAAGTCTTGTCTTCGGACTTCTAAGCCATACTGGGTGTATCCTAGGTGTAGATCAGATACATGGACAAAGCTAAATGGCTTCAAGGGCAGTCGCCTTCTTGTTTTGGATACTAAGTTATATTAAGTGTTCTTTGAATATAGCGGTTTTATCTTCAGTGTAAACTTGGTCACTATGCATTTTTATGATTTTATAGGTAGTGATGGATAGAGATTTTGGCGTATAAATATAAGAAACCATGGCATTATCAAAGCAAGGCGTCAAACCATGCAATGCCAAAAGTGCACTACAGAAACGGTGATGCCGTTTCGCTGTCCTTTCTGCGGTGGACAATTTTGTAGTCATCACAGACTGCCAGAAAACCATGGCTGTATTGGAATTAACAATGCTAAGGCTCAAACACAGCAACGTGTTGTAATACAGCAAAGTGATGGGTCCTACAATTACAGCTACGTCTATGGTCAAGATCCCTACAGACGTCAACAGCGCATACGTTGGAGCAAAAAAGAAGCCAAACATTTAGGCGTTGCAATTGCACTTGTTATCGGCATTGGTTTTGCGATAGGTATTAGCTTAACGACCAGTATGTATAGTTTTTGGCCGCCGCTGTGGTCATGGGAAGTGATAGGCGTGTTTGCTGTGATTATGACTATGTCTTTTCTTGTGCATGAAATGGCACACAAAGTTATGGCACAAAAAGCAGGTATGTGGGCAGAGTTTAGATTAACCAAACTGGGTGCAATTATTACGTTTATCTCGATATTTGTACCGTTTTTTAAAATGATTGCTCCAGGCGCTATGATGATTGGAGGCCATGCACCCTCAGCTAAGAATATGATAAAAATCGCCATTGCAGGGGTCATTACAAATATGATCTTTGCTGTTGTTTTTTTGAGTTTAGTATTTGGATTACCACTCAACGCTTATACGTTGATGTTTGTCTACGCCGCGTTCTTTAACTCGTTTATGGCAGTCTTTAACTTGATTCCCGTTGGGGTCTTTGATGGTTATAAAATCTTTATGCTAAACAAGAAAATATGGGCGTTAGCGTTTATTCCAGCGGTAAGTATAATGGCATTTATTTGGTGGATATTTTTTATTTGAGGCACTATTCGCCTCTAACAAATAGTAGATAATGGTTTACGGTGTAGTTCCATGTGCCGCCCATTCCGGCGGTGTTGTAGGTGTGTAGTTTCCAGCCTTGGGCTTCCCAATCTGCGATTGTTTTAGCGACGTTATTGTGGTGTCCCACGACTATACATTGCCATTCTTTCAAGTATTTTACCTCTAAGGTGAAAGGTTAGCAATAGAATTTAAGGTGCACGCTAAAGAAAAAGAGACTAGAAGTGAAATTAAAAGGGTTAGATAAGTTCGATTGTTACGTGTACTTCTTCAGGCACGCGGATACGCATAATGCGGCGCATAACGCGTTCTTCAGAGTCAATATCGATGAGGCGCTTGTGGATACGCATTTCCCATCTATCCCATGTTGCGGTACCTTCACCTGAGGGGCCCTTAAGAACAGGCACACGGAGGCGTTTTGTTGGCAACGGTACTGGACCGTTCATTTTTACGCCCGTCTTATGAGCGATGCTACGTAATTCCCCGCAAACCTCTTCAAGCTTCACGTAATCAGTGCTTGTGAGGCGTATTCGTGCTTTTCTTACCATCTTGGTCCATCAATCCATCGTTTTACCGTGTTTAATATACGTTGAGTGCACCTATGAGATTTAGCGGGCACATAAAAACCTTGCGACTACCAAGGAACAAAGCATAGAACAAAGAAAAACCAGAACACACAAAAGACCACTATAAACACCAAATTACCAACAAACCCAACAAAAAACTTGACAAGCACAAACGACCACCACAATCAGCACACCCAACAACATACAAAAAATAAAATCAAAACACAAAAACCACTAACAACTCTTCAAACACAAAAACCCACAAACAAACAAACAAGCACACAAACAGTACCTAAAATGGAAAAAAGAAAAAACCAACTATATTACAACATCGCCAATGCTATAAATTATTTTTCTAATAGATAATAAACTACCCCTTAAATTTTTGTCTAATTATCAGAAGGTTGCCTATTGTCGAAAACCAAAACAGCATAAATGGAAGGTTAGGATACACAAACAGCCCTTCTACAGCGCTAATAACACCGTTCTCACCACCACCATAAAAAATCATTGTCAATTGTGTTGGAGCCCATGTACAACTAACTATGTTTGATGAAGCGGCATTATTTCCTGCAAACACGCTCCATTGAACATAATTTCCATAGACAAATAAAACACACACCACTATATTGAAAACGATTGCAATCTTGACCAACCTCAACATTTTTCTCACCAAAAAGTTTAATCAAAAAAACTATTTAAATTTTTATTAATTATTGCTGAGTCTCTCTGAGGTGACGCCTTATTTTTTCTGCATCAATATCTAATGCTTCAGGCAATCGACCGTGAGTTTGTTCTCGATATGCGGTACCATGAGTGAAACCTTCATGGGGCTTCAACGGAATAACATGCGCATGAAAATGAAAAACCACCTGACCAGATGCAGAACCATTGTTCTGCACCACACGAATACCTTCTGCAACCATAGCATCTCTAACCGCGTGTGCAATTTGTTTAACAACCTTAGATAGGTAAGCAAGCTCAGAGTCAGGCATTTCATAGATATTTTCGTAGTGATTTTTAGGAATCACAAGTGTGTGCCCTTCGTTAACAGGACGGTTGCTCAAAAAAGCCACAACCCAGTGGTCTTCATAGATAAAACTTGCAGGCGACTTTTTTTGGATGATTTGACAGAACACACAATCATCAGACATAGAGGTACCTCACACCAGATGGAGTTAGCTTTAATAGAATTCTCAATGGATATACTTTATGGACACATTAATCGATGACATAGGTAGCTTTCCTCTGCCGCAAGGCATTAAATCAGATGATTACGCCAAAGCCTATGAGCTGGCTCGAGAGGCCATACTTGGGAGGCGAAATCCATGTGAAGATCTTTTTGTAGAGAGGACTTTTTGCTCAGTTGTGGTTGAGTCGTTTAGAAAAAAGCTGGCGGCAGGTTTGGATGTGGCTAATTATCCACAGATCTACAGTGGCATGCGACAAGTTGGCGATGCTATCCATGAAGCCATGGCAGACGGCTCCTTTGTTGTTCCCAAAGAAAGAGCGATTCTACCCGAAGTTTATGTGTTAAATCAGGCGGCTAAACGTTTAAGTGAAGAATTTGGTAAAAAAATCTGCTTACGGATTTCGATGTTTGGCCCCATCGCACAGTACCTCTCAGAAGTAGGTGCAACCGCTTATCCGGATGTATTGGAAGGGATTGCTCAAACCATAAATAACTTTGCTAAAAACAGCATTCTAAACAGCAAATACATTGAAACAACAGTTGTCTCCATTGATGAACCTGGTCTGGGTCATTCTCCTTTTAGCGGCTCAGCGGAGCTTATCAGGGAAACTTTGGAGAAAGCCTACGATTTTTCGGGGCCGACAAAACAGATTCATCTCCATTTCGCTTCAAGTATTCATGATCTCTTAGCAGTAAAGGGACTTGATGTTTTGTCCTTTGAATACGGCGGTTCCCCACAAAACATAAACGAGGTTCCAAAAAGCATGCTAGATGAGACAGACAAACAAATCCGCGTAGGCATCACCCGAACAGATATTGACACCATATGGGCAGAACTCTACGAAAAAGGAGTAACTCAACCCACCTCTGAGCAACTAGTAGAATCTATTGAAACCATACAGAAACGCTATCGGTTTGCTAAAGCAAAATATGGCGATCGGATGACTTTTACAGGCCCAGATTGCGGCATGGGAAGCTGGCCCAATCAAGATACAGCGACATTACTGCTTAAACGTACTGTTGAAGCAGTAAAAACAGCATAACCATTAGACTGCACTATAACTGCCAACAAACATGACATGAAAATAGGTTAGTGAAAAAAATAAAAAATCTGGGACGCTGTTTTAGTTCCAGCGTTTGTCTATAAATAAACGAGTCGATGAAGCAATCGCGAAATCAGCGTTTATTTGGGGCGAAATGAAGGGTCGTTTGCGCAGGGGTGGAGCGGGAAACGGGGAGGGCGGGTCAAGTTCCAGCGGTAGTTTTGTTATCAATCTGGGTGGTCTCCATGTGCTGTGGGGATTATGGTGGCTTCGAGAAGGGTTTCTCTGCGGATTAGGATAGCTTTGGTTTGTTTGCCTATCACGTCTTCTGTGAGTAGCCTTGGCAAGTCATAGAAGTCGGTTACGGGTTTGTCATTGAATTTGATAAGAACATCACCCATAGATAGACCGGCTTGGCGGGCTGGGGAACCGGCTTCGACGCTAAATATCATAACGCCTGTTTCCTGTTCAATACCTGCTTGTTCAGCGATATCTTGGGGAATGGCAACTGTATTTGCGATAATACCTAGATAGCCTCGTTGTGCGGTTCTACCAGTCATGAGGCGGTCGGTGATGGTTTTGACTTTGTTTATGGGAATGGCGATGCCTCTTTGCCAGATGTAGGCGGTGTTTATACCGATGAGTTTACCTTCAGCGTCGACAAGTGGACCACCGCTAAAGCCGGGGTTGAGTTGGGCATCGGTTGCAATGACGTTTTCCATTGCAGTCATACCGCGCCAGCCGCGGACGGTGCTGTTTACGCCAGTTACCATGCCGGATGTGGCGGTGGGTTGGTTTTTGTTGAATGGATTAGCCAATGCCAAAACATATTGGCCTACGTTTAGTTTTTCGCTGTCCCCTAGCGCAATTGGGGTATAGTTCCCTTGTTCGGCTTTGAGTAAAGCGATGTCGTTGTATGGGTCGGTGCCCACGATTTTTGCATTGATGATTTTTTCGCCCTGACCGATTTTGACAGTGCTACAGCCTTGGAGCACGTGATTGCAGGTGATTATATAGCCGTCTTTGGTGATGATGACACCTGTACCGCGAGACATTTGAGCTTTGACGGCAACAACTGATTCAGAGGTTTTTTTGATAAGCGTGCTGGTTGCGTCTGAAACGGATTTGAGGACTTCAAGGGGATTTACTAGTTGGGTCATTTATTTTCACTAAAAGAGAAATGTACAAAACGATATTTGTTGACTAAGGATGAGATAAACTTGGTCACACTATGCAGGTACTTAATTTTGGGGATTTGACATCAGATAGAGAAGACAGTATTTCACAACCATCAGCAAGTTGAGTGATCTCATGTTTGAAATTAAGAGTTATGCAGTTGTGTAGAAGTTAAAGTAACTTGTCGTTTGGGTTGTAATGGGATTAGTCAAGCGGGAGTTTATGACGAATTTGCTGATAAGTGTCATCAGTTGGTAGGATGCTTTGAGAGCTAAATTGAGGTTGTTGTTGGTTAGGAATTTGGCTTCGATGTTTAGGGCGGTGCCTTCTATGTTTGCAGCTATTTGAATTGCGCCGTCCTCGGTAATCCATTTCAAGGTTATGCCTTGGGGAGTTTCAGATATACCTAGCCAGCGGAGCATGCCAAACCATTTACCTCGGAGTTGGAGTATTAGGCGTTGGGTCATTATGTCGGAGGGTAGAAAAGTTTGTATGAGCGGGGTAGTTGGCGTTTCGGTGTGTGGTGAGTGGATGTTGAGCTGGGTAATTTTGGGAGTTACGCGGTAGCCATCAGGTTCTTTTTTGAGGATTCCCTCGGTTTCAAGCCGGGCTAGTATACGTGAGAGTGTTTCGGAATGCAGACCTGTTCTGCGTTTGAGTCCATCAAAGGTGAAGATGGTAAAGTCTTCGGTTTCAATTAATAATAGTACATCTGCATCGCGTTCACTTGGGGAATATTCTGTGGATGGACTTTGCCAATTAGTGTCTATAACAGGTACCATTGTAGAATGGAGTTTTCAAGAGTTTCTTTTGAAGATTACTGAGGTCTATAGTAGTTTTCAGGGAGAAAAACTGGCCGTATACGCACATATATGCCGTGAATTTCACAATGAAGCCTAATGTGGGTTAATGGTTATTTGAGCAACAACTGGGGGTATCGCAAAGTTAGTTACAGCTTTAACTATCAGATAAGGGTATTTTTAAAAATTATAACTGATTGCACAGCGAATCAAGCGCCAGTTGGGATAGGGAATTAAACTATGGGCATTATATGGTTGCTGACGCCAAATTCGCTGTGCATACCTACGATTGGCTTTCCAGCTTTCGGTTTGGCTATAGAATACACTATTGCTCTTAAAATTTACACAAATATTATATATAGATAAAAACAAAATATATATTATATCAACATATTGTTTAGGCCATACACATTTGCTATATTTTGAACAAAACACGCATTAATTAAATGATGTTATTGCTTTAGGCAGTTTGTTTTTCCCAGGCTTCAATCAGGCCTGCAACTGCTTGGGCTTTTGCTGAACTGCTAAATCGATACATGCGCACGCGTCCATAGGTTCGAAGCTCCAATATGCCCTCGGATTCCAAGATTTGGATATGACCACTTATGGAGGTATAGTTTGTATTTAGTCTCCGGGCTATATCTGAAACGTTTAGTTGTCCTAGGGTGTAGATGAGTTTTAGGATTTTTATGCGTGGTCTAGAGCAGAGAATTTCTTCGAGCGCCATGTTTTCACCTTTTTCCTTGGAGGCTAAGATTCATTTCTTGTTCAAGCTCAGCTGCGGGAATGGAGGGCAGAGAGATGCGGTTTGCTCTGCCTCGGGTTTCAGAGCTGACAACTTCTGCTTTTAGGACCCCTAGTTTTGAGAGGTATTGTACATAGAGCCAAATTTGTGTGTGGCTCTTGGGGGGTTCTTCGTATTCTTCGCATATAACTTGGTAGGCTTTTTCGGCTTCGCCGATTTGGACGTAGGCCTCTTGGTTTTCTTTAAAGTAGCGTGCAATTGCTAGCAGGAATAGTTTTTCATGAAAATCCAAAGAGGCTAATTCGCTTCGGTGTAGTGTTGGGATGATAGCAGAGATTGCGTTGCGGATGCATTCGGCGCTGATATGGCCTAATTCTGAGGCATCGGCGTATTTTCCGGCGCGCCATAAAAGTTCAATGCCAAAGCGTGCGTTTCCGGTTTGTGAATGGGCCAGCTCTGCGGTTAAATCTATCACATCATCTTCCACAGCGCCTAAGGTAAAGGCCAAAGCGGCACGGTCGTTTAAGATGTCGATAAGCTGGGGTTTGCCATAGCGTTGTAGGCGAATGATGTTTCGTTGCAGTGTGCTCTTTGCGCTGTCGTCGAGGTGTTCGATGGCGTTTAGGTCACGCATGATAAAGATAAATGAGAGCCGCTGGGGTTGGCCTTGGCGGGTTTCATGTATTCGGGTGAGTTTATAGACGGCATCGGAGCCTACTTTTTCGATAAGACTGTCAAATTCGTCTAGGGTAACTATTAGGGTGGTTTCTTCTTCATCAAGTACCTGCATTAAGGTGGCGAGGATTTCATCAGCGGCATATCCCCGGGCGGGATAGGTGGGGCGAAACGCGGTAACGATTTTGTGCAGAATCGGTTGAAGACTTCCGCGGAATTCGCGGCAGTTGATGTGGACGTAATGGAATTTGAGGTTTTTTCGTTTGGTTTGACTTGTGAGATCTGCCCCAAAGGTTTGGGCAAGTGCGGTTTTGCCGGTGCCCACATCACCGGTTAGGATGACACGTTGAGTCATTTGTGTGGGACACTGTATTATGAAATTGAAGAATTCGCTCAAGAGGCGCTGTTCTTTTTCGCGGTGCGGCAGCTTTGATGGGATATAGTTTATATCCAGTTTGGATTCGTCTCTAAATACGCTATATGAGGTTGTCATTTGTTGCCTCAGTGTATGTGTTTTTTGGGGTAGTGTTAATTCTTTAAACAAAAGCCTAATAAATGCATTCTGCAATCCATATTTTCTGATACATAAGATGATACCAAAATACTTCTTTTTTACAAAGGGAGTCGGCAAACACAAAGAACAACTCCAATCATTTGAGTTAGCTCTCCGAGACGCAGGCATACAAATGTGTAATCTAGTCAGCGTATCTAGTATTGTTCCGCCTGGATGTGAGCTGGTTACACGTGAAAAAGGCCTAAAGATGATTCATCCCGGAGAGATTACTTTTGTTGTCATCGCCCGCAATGCAACCAATGAACCCCACCGGCTGGTCGCCTCATCGGTAGGTGTTGCCATCCCCTCAGGAAAAAATCAATATGGCTATCTATCTGAGCACCACAGCTATGGACAGACAGATGAAACCGCAGGTGACTATGCGGAGGATCTTGCAGCCACCATGCTTGCAACTACTATGGGTATCCAGTTTGATCCCGAGACGGCTTGGGATGAACGCAAACAGCTCTTTAAGACTACGGGTTTGATTATAAAGACAGCAAATACCACTCAGTCAGCAGCAGGCGATAAGAACGGTTTGTGGACTACAACAGTTGCAGCAGCAGTTTTGGTTCCACCAGAAGACAACACAACAGAACGATAAACATAAACAAACTATCAACTCCGATTTTTTCATTTTTTAACTTCTATATGCACAAGTTCTTTAGGTGCTTGTTTTAACGGGCCCGTTTGTAGTTTGCTATATCATATGCCCTATTTTGAGTGTCTTTTTAGATATATCTTGAGGTAAGATATTCCTTAAACCCCAATATATCATTTTTTCAAATGTTACATATATGAAATGTCATTTAAATAGATTTCAGACAATTATCTCGTTTGATAGTTTGATTGATAAGAATCAAGCTTTCAGGTGAATATAAATGAAAAGCAAAACACAAAAAGGCTTAGCGGCCATAATTATGTTTGCGCTTGTTATAGGTTGTTTTGCAGTAATGCCCCTAAAAGCAAACGCGGCGTCCACATATACAGAACCTACCGCACACCAGTTCTATGCTGGCGGCGAAGATGTTCTGTATGCTATCGTCAAAGGTTACACTGGACCCTGGTGTACCCCTGACAGACTAAACTATCCAGGCCTTAACGGCGGGGGAGAATTCTTCTATATCGCCGTAACCAACACATACACAAACGAAGAGTTCGCATCATTCTGCGCTCATGCCGGCTCCAAAAACTTTGCAGGCGACAACACCCTTGGCTGCAGCGGCTACATGACATCCACCGACTTCATCGAAGGCATAAATACAGACGATTTCGTCTACGCCCTCAACTACATCGAAGACCACCTAGGCAACCTAAACGAAGGCAACAACAGAGTCATAACACAAACAGTCATGTGGGCCATATTAGGCGCCATTAATGTCAAAAGTGACGCATTCAGTACAACAAGCCTCAATAATGAACAACAACAACTCGTCAGAGATGCTATAGATGCTATTGAGGAGAAATACGTAGGAGAAGGCAAAATCGTAGACGTAGCCTACTTGACATGCGAAAACCATGAACATGACTTTGAATACTGCCAGCCACAACTGGTCCCATTATACAAAACACCCACCACCCAATACGGTGAACTGCGAATAGAGAAAACCGTAGACGGCATCGCATTTAAAACCTGGCTCAACAGCTACACAGATGAAGAAGCACGCGCAATCCGCCTAGGTGTACAATTCGCACTCTACAAAGCAAACGAAGACGACGGCAGCTATGATGAAACAGCACCCATTGCAACCGTCAGAGGCATCTCAGTCGACGGATATATAGACTTCGCAATAGGCAAACTAGAATCAGGCTACTATGCAGTAGTCGAAACACTCATCACACCAGAAGCAAAAGCAGTCTTCAAAGAGGCTAATGCACCACTATACTTCCACATACGCAACACCGAAACAGGCCACATCTTTAGCGACTTCGACTACGACGCATTCTACACCATCCAAAACGGCTGGGGCAACACACTCGCAACACTAAACCATGGCAACCTCAACATGGGCGGCATCATATTCCCCATCGGCGTCACAAACACCAAAACCGGAACCACATACCCATCCTTCTGCGCACACGGTGGCTCCCAAAACTTTGCAGGCCAAAGCGGCATAGACTGTAGCGGCTACATGGTTGCATCAAAATTAGGCACCGTACTACCAGACAAATATGGCGACTTCGTCCTTGCCTACAACTACATCGAAACCAACTATGGCGACCTAAACAACAACGACAACAGAATCATCACCCAAATAGTCACATGGGTCCTGCTCGAATCCATCGACACCGCAGACATTGACTACGGCATGCTCGGTGATGTATCAGACGCAAACATTTACTCCATACTAGATGTGCTTGATCACTTCGATGAACAAGAAGGCGGCAGAATAGTCGACCTCGTCTATATGGTCTGTGAAAACCCCAACCACGAATTTAAAACATGCCAGCCACAACTAGTGCCCGTTTACGGTGAAGATGTCACATTTGACAACAAAGTACAACAATACGGCAGCATCACACTCAGCTATGACGTAGGCACAAAAGTCAACATCAAAGACTCAATAACAGGCGGCTACTCATCTGAAAATATAGTTGCCCGAGAAAAACAAGCACACAACCTTGACCAAAAACTCGGCACAAAAGGCAACTGGTTCCAATTCAACGAATTCTCCAACGGCATCGGCGGCACATTTGAACTAATAAACGGCAACAACCTAGCAAAAGTCGGCGAATACACAATCGAATACAACCCAAACACACAAGAATACACTCTAACCTTTAGCGACGAACTAATAGGCAGCAGCGCACAACTCTCAATCTCAAACACATTCATACTCAACGCAAAAAACGCCAACGATATCAAAAAAACCCCAGCCAATGTCTATAGCATACCCGACCCTGGAAACAGCAAAAAGACAATAGACTACCTAACACCAATCTGGACATCAGCACCCGGCCAACAACAATTCAGCCTCGGCAACGGACACTCATTTACCTTCAAAGCACCCTGGGTAGACACCAACAAACCAGTATATGTCTATCTACACCTCGGTGGACTCACAGGCTACGCCAACACTGACAAAACACCAGAAACCATCATCCTCAACGTATACTCCGACGAAGCATGTACAATTCGCGCTTGCGAACCAGTTGAGATTTCAAGACACTCCACAGGCTCAACTGAGCTACTCAAAACAGGTCAATACTACTACACAATCACAGCGGCTGGATTGCCTACATTACGCACAATGACTTCAGTCACTGTTACCGCTGGTGTACAAGCACTTCCACCATACAAACCATAAGAAGTCTATAAAATAGTGTCTCTTTAGAGGCGGCGCAAGCCGTCTTCCCTTTTTATTTTTTTGTTTAGCGTTACATGCCCAGTTCTACGGGTTGTTTTAAGAGCTCGAGAATTTGTTTTTCGTGCGCTTGCCGTGCAGCTAAAGGATAGATTTGACGGTCACATTCAAAGAAAAGAGGGTCCTGTCCGATGATACGGCTGAGTTTTTCATCAGATTCAGCATTAACTATGAGCATACTACCCTGATGTCCAATAAGATGATAGGTGAGATCGAGGCTTTTTTCTTTCTCAAGACTCTCAAAATATTTAAACTGTAAAGGCAACAGTTTTGCCCAACGCTCAAGGGGCACATCACGTTTTACCTTCTGTATAATTAAAAACTTCATGCTGATCCTAACGTTGTTAACTGGTTAAAGTATAAATAAATTCACAGAACAACCTATAGCTTAACTTTTATGCACTATCTCATCAAAGTGTTGGCCTAGTTGTGTCCAGTCAGCTTCAGAAAAATAGTCCAATCCAAATGGCGTTAAAGTTTCCTCTTCTTTTAACCAATGGGCATGCATGATATCGTATATGGGGATGAGTTTGTATTTCCAGATTTCTGTGTCGGTACGTTCCGTTTTTAGGGTTTCAAAGAGTTGTTTCATATCGGCATGTTCCACTTCAAGCTCAAAGGCTAGTCCCCGCAACTCAGGTATCTGCATCATCTTAGGAAAAATTGTCAGCTCTTCTGCTTTGTGATGTGTATAGATATTTTGCATAACCTCTTTGAGAGCAATTTCTCGCATCGGCCCATCCTTTGGGGTTGTCTTTGACATTTTAGTAAAAAACCTGCGGTATATATCATGATCACGTTTTATAGATTCACTAAGACCCAAAACAAGTCACCTAACTAATTAATTAACTAAAACAAGTATTGCACTAAAGAAGAAAACGTGGGGATATTTATAGGTTAAATAAATTAGGGTGCAGGCGGCTCGGGTTCAGCGGCTCTGCGTTTTCTAAACAGGATAAACACATGGCCTCTGACTTCTACCAACGCAGACTCTGTTTCTTTTGCAGCTTTATTGGCGATGTCTTCAGCGGTAGTCAACTCTTTGAGTGCCGCTGGCAAAATCCGCACCTTAACCATCTTGTTTCTCTGTAGTTGCTTCTCAATTTCGCTTATCGATTGCGCCGATAAACCATCCTTGCCCACCCAAATCGTTGGGTTTTCATCTTTTAGAACGTGCTTAACATGGCGCTTCATTTTTGATGTTATCTTGATCAATTGCTTTGCGCACCTTTTTTCTTAACATATAGCGAGTGTAATTCCCGCAGTTTAAACATGTTACTACCACGTGAGGCTCCCTTTTTTGTTTTACTCTAACTCGGCAGTTAACTCCATATCTAAACAGGGCATTGCATTCCCGGCAAGTCTCACGCCGAAACTCTAGCGGCAAACGAATTCGAGCCGCCATCGCAATCCGCCGTGCAGACGCTACATACACAGCCGCTAACGTAGGATTTGAGGGCGCGACCTTTTTAGCTTGCCCAAACAATATTTCGATCCGTTGCCGTGCAATCTGCTTGATGCTGGATTGGTTCATCATTCTAACATGCAAAAAGCACATTGCTACATAACAGTTACGCTAGCCAAGTTATGTTTGGGTTAACTCGATTTTTAATTGGGCAAGAGCAGCCTCTAGGGGTAAGGGTTTGGATTTGAGAACGCGTTGTGCTAAGGAGGTGTCAAGTGAAGAATCTATGGGACGTTTAGCAAGCCAGGAAAGCTGTGAAGACGCAACCTTATCGATTAGTCCTGTATCTAAACCAAAAGCAGTAGCGATTGCTTTAGCAAATTCTAAGCGGGTGACTTTTGTGGCACCACACAGATGATAGAGTCCAACCAAACGGCGATCAGCAGCCTCTAGAACCATCTCGGCAAGATTGGTGTTTAGGGTAGGCGTGTTCCATTGGTCTTTAACGATTCGGACGCGTTCGCCTTTGCGCAGTGTTTCAATGAGCCAGAGGGCAAAATTGGTTTTGCCTGCGGCGGGAGTAGCGCCATAGATTACGCTGGGTCGGACGATGAAAAATTCTGGGAGGGTTTGAACAATTTCCTCAGCGATTAGTTTAGTTAGGCCATAGTAGTTTTGAGGATCCGCTGCATCAGATTCTACGTAGCAACCTTTCTCACCGCTAAACACATAGTCGGTGGATAAGTAAACTAGGAAGGCTTCTTCACGCTCGGATGCTTCGCGTATGTGCATGGTTCCATCTACGTTAACTTTCCAAGCAAACCCTTTGTTTAGTTCACACTTATCTACATCAGTTAGTGCAGCGGCATGAACCACTACATCGGGTTTTATGCGCTCAAATACTGCGTCAACTTGGGTTTTGTTTGAGACATCTAGTTTAAGAGGAGTGCCATAAGGTGATTGGGCTTCAAGATCTGAGGAGTAGACCTCAATGCCTCTCTCAAGGGCCATCTGGGCTAATTTGGAGCCAAACAGTCCATTTGCGCCGGTGATTAAGAGTTTCAATTCAGATTCCCCCGTTTCCAAGGTGTGGGGTGTAGGATTGCATCGGTAGCAAAGGGAGTCCACCACGGCTCATTTCCAACATACCACTCCACTGTTGAGTTCAGAGCATCTTCAAAGATTTCAGTAGGTTTCCAGCCTAGTTCGTCGCGGATTTTTTTGGAATCTAGGCTGTAGCGGACATCATGCCCCGGTCGGTCATCTACAAAGGTTAGCAGGCTCTCGGGTTTTTTGATAGAGGTAAGGATTTTTTTTACTATTTCAAGGTTGGTAGCTTCGTTACCGGCTGATATATTGTAGATTTCACCGGGTTTACCTTTCTCAAGCACCATACCAACGGCTTTGCAGTGATCTGTAACATGTATCCAATCGCGAATGTTTGTGCCTTTGCCATAGATGGGAAGCTTCAGATCACGCAGGGCTCGTATGATGATTTTTGGTATGAGTTTTTCGGGAAGCTGGTAGGGGCCAAAATTGTTAGTGCATCGAGTAATGGAGGCTTTCAAACCATAGGTTTTGCAGTAAGATAGCACAAACATATCCGCCGCGGCTTTGGAGGCTGAGTATGGGTTGGAGGGTTTAGGCGGGGTATTCTCTGTAAAAGAGCCCTCCAAGGCTTCGCCATAAACCTCATCGGTTGATACCTGCACAAAGCGGGCTTTGTGGTTATGGCGTTTGATAGCTTCAAGAATTGTAAAGGTTCCCACAGTGTTGTTTTGTAAAAACACGTTGGGGTCGGTTATGCTTCTATCAACATGGGTTTCAGCAGCAATGTTTACAACTGCATCAACTTGATGGACTAATCGGTTGATTAGCTGCGGGTTGCAGATATCGCCTTTGATAAAGGTGTAACGTTTATTGTTCTCTATCATCTGCAGGTTGGCCGGGTTTGCGCCTATGCCGACTTTGTCTACATTTATCAATTCACATTCAGGGTATGCTGCAAGCATGTAGCGGCAGAAGTTGCTTCCGATAAAACCTAAACCACCAGTCACTAAAACTTTCATCATAATCACCTATGAGGGACACTATTCCAATCCCAGCTTTTACCAACACGTTCATCAGATTTTTTGCCGTTTATGCTTTGGGGAATGAGTGTTGGATCATTCCAAACCCGCCGCTCCTCGTCAGGATCAGCAACATCATAGAGTTTAGTGGTATAGTACACAAGCATCGTTGACTCGGTGCCAAGGGCTTTAAACCCATGCCAATAATGCCCCGGCACCCTAACCACCTGTAACTCGGTGCCGCTAGAAACGATTTCGGTAAGCTCAAGAGTTTGCTCATCAAACGCACAGAGCTTAATCGAACCCCTCAAAACCAAAAAGTAATCCACTTGACCTCGAAGGTGACGATGCCAAGCTCGGATAATGTCAGGGTAACTAAAAGAATGATTTATCTGCACAACCACATCATCTCCAAAGAGATCGCCCCAGTCATGGCGCATGACCTCACTAAAGAAACCCCGCTCATCGACTAAGCGTTTTATAGGCTTAATGCGCATCCCCTCTAACATCGTCTCACCTACGCATAACATAGCGACAAGGAGTGCTTATAACACTTCCCATTAACCCGCTATACTTCAAGCTCAGAGTAGTCACCTACATGCAATTTTAAAGTCCGATTACGCGGGTTTCGGGTTACTTTCGCATTTTTTCCAATTAAACTATCCTCGAGCCGTTCCACATCTTGTATTGTAACACCATCATGTACCACACAGTATTCAAGATTGGAATTACAGATCTTAGAGTTGTCGCCAATGCTTGTGTAGGGCCCAATAAAGGAGCCCTCAACCAAAACATTTTTGCCAATTACACAGGGCCCCCGAACAACACTATTTATGATCTCAGTATCAGCTTCAACCCGTACACGACCAACAAGAGTACTGTCAACAACCTTGCCCTTAACATCATATGAAACACATTCATCTAGAATTATGGCATTAGCAGACAAGATATCATCTTTTTTGCCTGTATCAAGCCACCAAGAATCAAGAAGCTCTGCCTTCACCGTAAAGCCCATGTGTATCATTTCTTGGATCGCATCAGTAATTTCAAGTTCGCCACGCCACGACGGCACAATACGCTCAATAGCCTCATGAATCCGACTTGAGAACAAATACGTACCAATAATGGCTAAATTACCCATGGGAATTTTAGGTTTCTCTACAAGCTGAACAATATTACCCACCTTATCGAGCTGTGCGATACCAAAACTAGAGGGGGTCTCTACTTCTTTGAGGATAATTAATGCATCCAATCCTTCGGCAATAAATTTTTCAATAAATCCAGCCAAACCCTGGCCGGTTATGTTATCGCCTAAGCACATAACAAAAGGATCAGACCCCAAAAACTCCTTAGCAGTTTTTACTGCATGTGCCAAACCCAAGGGTTGCTGAGGAATATATTGCACATCAAGGTTCCAACTTGAACCATCAGCAACATAGGCCTCAACAAAGTGACCCGTTTCAGGTGCTGTGATAATGCCCACTTCTGTAATAGATGTTGCAGCCACCTGATCAAGAACATAACCCAAAATAGGTTTGTTTGCTACAGGAATAAGCTGTTTAGCACAAGTAAAAGTCAGGGGACGAAGCCGCGTGCCTTTGCCGCCGCTGAGCACAAGAGCCTTCATATCAACCTTAAAGGTTAAGAGGAAAACCAAGTATTATAACTTACTTAATAAAACAAACTGCAAAAGTAAACTAATTAGCGAACCAAAAACAGAGCACATATCGCTTTCTAAGTCAGACAAACAGGATTTTCTGTATCGACCGCTTGGTTTAGGTTATTACTTCGAATAGGATAGAAATTATGTAAAAATGTGTGGAACATCCCTAAGGAGATCTTGGAACCGATAAGTGAAAAAAGGCTTAACTATCTACCGTGGCACTCTTTAGTTAGTTATGAAAACGAAGCTAAACGATAGCTGAACTATTTTTTAAAAGCTCAGGTAATTCGCCAAAACGAGCTCTATCGTAGGGCATCATATCTTTTTCAATCACCTTTGTCATTTCTTTAATGGCTTCTTCTACGCTTAGCCCCAAATCTTGACGAACTCTATATGCAGTGTACTCCTCCAAGTCTGCGAAACGGGTTTCTTTATGTACCATGTAGTCACCCCAGTATCGCCGTGTCAGGGAGCGTTTGGGGCTTTTTATGTTGCAGTGAAAAACGTAGGGTTCATGCCATCTCAGGTTGTTAAACCAAGGTGGGAAGCGATGACCCCAGATGCTGTCTCCTGAGATTTGCTCGTAATAGTTGTCTTTTAGGGCCCAGCGTAGTTCTGGACTCCAAGTAAAGAGACGCCCCTCATAGGCACCAAAGGGCAATGTACGAGATTGATGTTCAAGATCACCCTCTAAGTTGATGCGGGGTATGTCGATTACGTAGTAACGGTTTGGGTCGAGGTATTTTAGTCGGTTTATCCATTCCTGTATTGCTTGGGGACTTTTGGCAACAAGATCGCTGTCCCATTTAAAGAGCCATTTATAATTGGCACTTGATAGACCGATGTGGAGTGAGAGAGCAAAAGCGTTTGCCCCTCCCCAGTAGAATTTTATGTGCTTAATTTTGGGGTTACTTACTACTAGAGATTCGACAATTTTTGTTGTGTTGTCCTCAACAGAGCTATCTACGACGATGATTTCATCTGCGACGTCTTGGATTGATTGGATACAGGGTTTGATCCATCTTTCCTCATCTTTAACTGCCACAAGAAACGTGACCCCGTCTTTGTGATACCGGGGTTTTTTCATTAACCCCAACTTGGGAGCCCACGAAGCAACATTTTTGATGCCTAAAACCACTTTGTCTCGAAACACTAAGTCATCTCTCAAAAACCATCGCCTCTATCCAAGACTTCTCCAAGGGTTTATTGAATACATAAGCCCAATAGCACCTCTTTAAGCTTTTTCACAAGTATCCCACACCCACCCACAGCCATTAAACAAATATTCTATAAAATGGATAAAAACAAAGTTTTAGAAAAAAACTAGCACCCATATAAAAAATACAAATAATCACCACCAACTTCAAACACAACCCACCGCATAACGAACGGCTATTGTTAATTTTAACATAACACAACCCCACTCAGAGGATAAAACAATTCACCCTACTCAAAAACAGAAATAACCACTACAAACACAGTTCACACATGTTAAGTTAACTGGACATTAAAACACAAATTCGGAAAGTCAAACAGAACCTAATAATTAAAAATTTTGAGAATTTAAATCAACTAATCAAGCATCTGGTTTCCTTTTAAAATGCATTACCGATATACCATCTTTGTTGCCTCTGTCAATATCTCTGCTCACAGTAAAGCCTGAACTGTTAAATTTCTCAATGAGCTGTTTTCTGATTTGAGGCGTGTGAAATTCAACCATCACATATTCTAGTGTTCTGAGCGTTTCTTTAGGCACTGTGAGCAAAGACAGTTCAGCACCTTCACAGTCAAACTTTGCAATATCCCCGCCACTTTCAGCAATAACCTTTGAAACCTCTTTGAGCCTAATAGTCAACTTATTGGACCCCCCGGTTCCAAGACCAAACCCCAAATCAATTTCATCGTAAGCAACAACCCGCTCACCATCACTATCACCTATACCTTCAGAGTGAACCTCAGCATTTACTTTATTCAAACGAATATTTTCACAGATAACGGGATGATGCTCAAGTACCGGTTCATAGACCACAACTTTTTTTGCGCCCCTTGACCAGAAAAAAACAGCGGACTCGCCTTCAAAACCGCCAACATCAAGAACAACTTTACCCCGATAATCATAGCCATAGAAGCCTGACTCCAGCTCGGTCACGACATCTATCAGTACACGGCAACCAATCAATTGATACTTATCGGTGGTGATTTTGAAAGCGTCATCGTTTATCTGCTGTATCTGACAATTTTTTACAAATGTGTAGCAATCTCTAAACGATCTAAACTGTGACCAGGTCACTTGAAAAGCATCGCCATTTGGAAAAGTAATGTTAACTGATTTTTTCCTCAGTTTTAGATTAATAAGAGTAACTGGATTTTTGACCATAGACAACGTTCGAAGCATTCCCTTTATAGTGACCATAAAAAACACCAGTCAATAATCGGAACACAAAGACGTATTTAATTCTTTCCAGATACCGATATTTCCAAATGGGTTGATCCGATAGGCTAAATTGAGGATCACACTTAGTAACGATTGTCTAGAAGGCCAAAAAGCATGATCCACATGATCCATTGCATAAGTAAAAATGAGCTATAGCATTTCGCTTTTCCGTAAACATCATAAAAACACCAGAAGCCGTAGAGGGGCAATTGCACAGCTACATTACCGTTTCATTAATTACTTTCAAGCTTTCGGCATGAGCTTTTCTAGTATACCAAGCACAATGTTTAGAGGTTTACGCAATGGACCCAGACCACCCACGATTGTTCGGATGTTTTCCAAGTCGGTTCGGGTTATGGTTCGGGTGAAAACTGCAATCAGTATAAAAATACCCACAAATGCCACTACACCTATCGCCAGGCGAATTACGCTGATAAAGGGTAGCCAAGTGACCAAGAGGTAAGTTAAGACCCCGGTAAGTGCAGATGAGATCAGAATCTTTGCAGATGCGCCCCAAGCTACTGAGACTCCGTAGCGTTTCTTTATAAAGTTTAAACTCAAAACTAATCCGGGAAGGACAACTGTAAGGGAGCTAATAATTAAACCGATAATACCAAATTGGGAAATCAGCACAAACCCCAATGGGAAACCGATGGCTGTTTGAAGAATCGAGAGTTTAAGGCTGTATTTTGTGTCGCCTTGACTATTTATAAGATTAGCCGCACTCAAATTACCAAAAGCAGTAAGCAGATAACTTATTGATAATAACATAAGGAAGAAAGGTGCCTGTGAGAAACCCTCAGGAAATAGGGTATGGATCGCGGGTTCAGCAAGAGACATGACCAAAAAAGTAACAGGCACAACTATGAGTGCAGCATACTTTACAGAATATTGAAAAACATTTTTCAGATCAGCAGAATTGGTCCGGTAATCAAGCTTTGAGAAGGCAGGGAAAAGCATAGTTGTCACAGGTGAGGCAAAGAATGTAATTAAAACAACAAAGGTTTGTGCAAGAGAATAATTACCAATAATGCTATTGTCAATAACAAAAATAGGCATAATAAGAGAATAGAAAAAACCAAGTAAACTAACCAGCATGGTGCCTATAGAAAGCGGTAAACCGTACCCAAGCAGGGTTTTTATCGTTGCACCTATGGCTAATTTGCCATCCTCAGGCTTAGGCAACGAGGTGTACATTAGATACATAAGCAAAACGCCAGTTATACCTGCAACTAGAACTGCTATAGAAAAGCCAGTTATTGCACCCAAAGTACCGAAACCCAAAATCACAAGAGCCAATATCAGACCGGTCTTAACTATGGATTGAACAATTAACATGATACTGTTAAGGTGTAATCGTTCCATACCAGTGAAGGCTGCACCTGCAGCAGACATCATTGCACCACTTAGCACAAATATAGAAGCTATTTGGATTAAGTGGACTATTTCTGGGCGTTGATATGCATTTGCAAGAAAACCTGAAAGTGCAATAGATGCAATCGAGAGCGCTAAACCTAAAACAAGCTCAAAGATAAGGCCCGCAACAAAGACACTTCTTATCTTAGAAACTTGATTTTCACTATTGTACTGGGCAGTATATCGAACCATCGCAGTGTTCACACCCCAGTCTCTAAAGGTTGCAATCATAGTAGGTGCAGCAATGGCGATGGTGTAGAGACCCCAATTATCTGCACCCAACAACCTACCGATAATAATAGTACCAACAGAGGAGATAACCGTAGATATAACAAGGCCCCAAAGCATATGGAAACCGCCTTTAGCCGAAACCTTTGCCATATCAGCAGCCTTACTCATCGCTCATCCTCAAGTACAGTTTTAAGTTAAGTTTAATGTTGGTGTTAAGGTAATGTTTATCGCTTTTGGTTTTCAAAAAAACAAAATCAGGGAACAACAAAGATTACGGCAACAACCCAAAAAAGCCACCAAACAACAACTAACAAAACCTAAGCAACTAATCAATGATTGCATACGGATACTATCAGTCGTGTGAAGTGCTATGAGCGGAGACAGTGGCTTGGTTGGCAGATAAAGTGAGCATATGAGGTTATTGTCCTAAACCGATAGCGGAAAATTTCAGTGTTTTGCTAAATTTTTGAGGGTCATAGATGCGTCTGCCATCGATTAGTATGGGTTGTTTCATATTAGCCTTAAAAAAGTCAGGAGTTAACGTTTTAAATTCAGGCCACTCGGTCACAAGAATACAACAATCAGCATCTCTCAGACATTCTACAGCAGAAGAGGCATAGCAAATAGAATCTTTGAAAATAAGCTTAGCCATCGACAATGCAACTGGATCATACGCAACAACACAGGCACCCTCCGCCAACAGCTGATTAATAAGGGGGATAGCTTGCGCTTCGCGTAAATCATCGGTATTGGGCTTAAACGCCAAACCTAAAATAGCGATTTGTTTACCGCTAAGGGTACCTATGTGTTGTCTGCAAAACTCTACGGCTCTAAAGGGTTGTTTTTTGTTAACTTTTTCAGTTGCATCCAAAAGCTCAGGCGTGTAACCAGCCGCGTTGGAACAAGCAAGCAATGCTTTTAGGTCTTTAGGAAAACATGAACCGCCATATCCTAAACCGGCATCTAAAAATTGTGAACCGATGCGCTGGTCTAAACCCATAGCCTGTGCTACAACTTGGATATCTGCACCGGGGATTTTTTCGCAGATATTGGCGATGGTATTTATGAAGCTTATTTTGGTTGCTAGCATGGCGTTGCTGGCATACTTGATAAGTTCAGCCGTTGAGAGGCTAGTTTGCAGTATAGGAGGCACCTTGGGTCTATAGACGTCTTGGTAGAGCGTTTCAAGACAGCGGCTAGCTTGTGGGTCAACTGAGCCAATAATTATGCGATCGGCATGTAGGGTATCGTGGAATGCTGAGCCTTGGCGCAAAAACTCGGGGTTCATGCATAACCCAAAATCCACAGAGCATTTCTTGGCTGATTCCAACTCGAGAAGGGGCAATATGACATTTTGGGTTGTTCCGGGCACAACGGTACTTTTGATTATTATTAGGTGATAATCGTTTTTTTGTTTGAGCGTTTTGCCGATAGTGGTAACGGCAGAGTTTATGTAGGTGAGATCTATGTTGCCATCGGGCTTGCTTGGGGTTCCTACAGCCACATAGGTATAGTCGGTTTCCAGTATTGCCGTATCAGTTTGGTTAACTAACCCTTTTAGGGTACCTTTTTGGATACATTCAGAGAGTTTTTCTTCAAGACCCGGCTCAAAGAATGGAGGAATACCATGATTTATTTTATTGATTTTTTCTGCGTCTATATCAGAGGCAACAACACTATAGCCTCTGCTTGCCAGACTTATCGCAGTACATAAACCAACATATCCAACACCGATAACAGAAATGGTTGGTCGCTTATACAAACCTAAAACCTCAGTCAGCAACAGATGGTAGGTGATCGGGCTAAATATATATAGTTAACACAACAAAGAGAAAAGGGGAAGTGTATGGTTTATAAGGTAATTATTCCAGCTGCGGGTCTAGGAACCAGATTGTTCCCAGCCACCAAAGAACAACCAAAAGAGATGTTGCCCATTTTCTCCAACACTCCCCATGGCGATCTGATTGTCAAACCAGTAGTACAGTTAGTCTTTGAGCAACTACAGGATGCAGGTCTTAGAGAGTTCTGTTTTGTAGTCGGCAGAGGCAAACGCAGCATAGAAGACCACTTTACCCCTGACAATGAGTGCATACAAACCCTTGAAGAATCGGGCAAAAACGGACAAGCCTCAGATCTAGAGAGTTTTTATGCTATGCTTGATAGCTCAACTATTATGTGGGTTAACCAGCCTGAACCCAAAGGCTTTGGAAACGCGGTCTTGATGGCTCAACCCTTTATCCAAAATGAAAGCTGCCTTGTTCATGCTGGTGATAGTTGTATTATATCAAAAAATATGGACTATGTAAAAAAACTGCTTGACAGCTTTGAGCGGTTTAATGCCGATGCAATCTTTCTTGTCATAGAAATCAAGGACCCCAAACAATACGGCATTGTGGAGGGCAAAGAAATAGAACCCGGGATCATACAAGTAAAAAATGTTGTTGAAAAACCCGAGAAACCTAAAACAAATCTGGCAATAATGGCCATGTATGTTTTCCACCCCATCATCTTCAAAGCCCTAAAAGCCACAACCCCGGGAAAACACGGCGAAATACAACTAACCGATGCCATCCAAAAGTTAATCGAGTGGAACATGAGAGTATACGCCGTAAAATTAGATGACAACTATAAGCATTTAGATATTGGCAGTCCAGAGAGATACTGGGAAGCCCTAGAGTTATCGTATAAACAATTCTGCAGGAAACAAACAACATGATGGATGATATTATACGCCAGGACCTTGAAAACATAAAGAAAAACCTAAACGGTGAGATTTTTACAAGCAAAAAAGTTCTCGTTACCGGCGGTGCAGGCTTTATAGGCAGCTGGATATGCGACCTTGTCACCGATTTCGGCGCGCAGGTGACCGTTGTTGATGATTTATCAACCGGCAGAATAGAAAACATAGAACATCTCATTAAACAAGCCCAAATCAAATTTATCCAAACCGATGTCTGCACTTTTAGAAGCGACGAAAAATTTGATTTTATCATCCACATGGCAGGCCATGCATCACCAGATGAGTACCAAACTCATCCAATCCAAACACTGCAGACCAGCGCTACAGGGACATTTGTCATGGCGGAGCTTGCCAGAAAAAATGATGCCACCCTGCTCTTTTCCTCGACCTCAGAAACCTATGGTGACACAAAAATAATTCCCACCCCTGAAACCTATTGGGGAAACGTTAATCCAATTGGTCCCAGGTCATGTTACGATGAAGGAAAACGATTCGCAGAGGCATTACTTGTAGCATACAACAAACAGTATAATTTAGATGTTAAAATTCCAAGAATCTTTAACTCCTATGGACCACGTTTGCGTGAAGACGGATTATATGGTCGAGCCCTATCACGTTTCATTGCCCAAGCATTAGCAAAACAAGACATAACAGTTTATGGCGACGGAAAACAAACACGATCCTTCTGCTATATCTCCGACACCATAACAGGACTCCTTTTGCTAGCTACAAACCCCAATGCCAAAGGAGAGGTAGTAAATGTGGGCAACACACAAGAAATCACCATACACGAGTTAGCACAAAAAATTAAAGAAATAACCCAAAGCAAATCACCCATCACATTTCAGCCCTTACCTAAAGATGACCCAAAGCGACGTTGCCCCGATACCACCAAACTAGAAAAAATTGTTGGATGGAAACCCAAAATTGAATTACAAGAAGGACTTAAAAAAACAATCACATGGTTCACAAAATAACAAATAAAAATCACACAACAACCTCAAACCAGTTGACTATCCCAGATAGAGAAATCAAGCATAGAATACTCATTAACCAAAGGACTAAATGTTCGATGTTTAGAGGATAGCTTTTTTTAAGGAGCTTTTTTCTAGTTGTTTTTTGATTTTATTTCGTCCAAGATATAGGGTGCATATAAGTATGGTAGTTAGTGATATGGCGGAGCCGGTGTAGAATAATTTTTGCGGTTGGAATTCTAAAACTATGGTGTAGGTACCGGTTTTATTGATGTACCAACCATTGGCAAATCCGTTGGCATTAAAGTGATACTTGTCAGAAAGTTTGTGTCCATCCACTGTTGCAACCCAACCCTCATCATACGAATCGCTAAAAACTAAAAAGAAGGGCTTTGAAGTGTCAACCTCAATGTTGTATAGTGTTGGATTAAGTTTTTCATAGGTAAGCAAAACTGGGGTTGTTTTGTTAGAAAGCAAGTCAAGATCAGATATAGATGAGTTTGTTGGGAGATGGAGGGTTTGTTCGATATTGAATTGGTTGTTAGGTAAAATAACCACTTCATGAGGAGTAAATTGATTGAGTTCTGAGATTTCTGGGAGGTGCTCAGAGTCTTCACAGTAAATGGCATTTGAGGTTGCATAAACTTTCATGGGCGTCCAATAGTTGTTTAGGTAAAAGTCAAGTTGGCCAAAGGATCGACAATAGCTAAAACCAGCCATTGAATTTAGGGTGTTAGTCAAATTTTTTTGAGTGGCGGCAATGTATGAATACATAATTTGTTCATTATAATTATCTATTAATTTCCAGTTGACATCATTGTGCAATACAATGTATTTAACATTCATAAATGCTAAAATGTGTGCTACATTATCGGTAGAGTTGGAAACGATTGAGGTTGCAATAGATAAACTCAAGTTACCATTTATTGGTTCGGCTATAAGCGGTTTACCAAGTAACGATTCAGTTAAATCTGGACCTTGGTACCCACCGGACGGCCAAACATAAGCAACATATCCAGCTTTTGAGTAGGGCACAGGAAAAATTCTAAAATCACCTTCTTCTTTATCAGATGAGAGCCATAACGAGGCCTCATGGTAATAATTAGGTATCTGGTAATTACTTGAGGACAATAGAGCATTTCCCGGATAAGCTACCGCACCAGTCCATAGAGGAAATCCATAGAGACCTATTACAAGAAAGATAACGGTTCCTGCAAACACATATTTCAGGCCTACTCTTAACTTCTGAGGCAAGCGCAGAGGTAACTTTTTACCCACATAATAGGTAAACATTATGGTACCTAAACCAAAAAGAACCGCATACGCAACAACGGAGTATATACCAAAAAGTATGTTGGGAAGATTGAAAACTTCAAGCATCAAGGGAATATGGGTTAAAAATAAGTTAAGTGGACCAAAAGGTGGTTGACTACCACTCATAAGCACAAGAGCACCCAGTAAAAATAGGCTAAAAAAAAGAACATTTTTTCCCTTTTTAAAAATCACAGGAAAAAAGGCTATAGCTGGAATAAGATAACCGATGAGTATGAAAAGCGAGGAACGATATATCTGTGCCCAGTAAACATAGGGATAACCTCTAAAGCCTGAATCCAAAACCCAAGAACCCACTAATCGCATGGCCTCAGGTAAGGGGGCACTATTTAGGGCAAAATCAGCAAGTCTAGTTCTACCGATCGCCAAGTAAAGATCGCCTGTAACTGAAATCGATTGGAAAATATAGAGCATATTTGGCAAAAGCCAATAAGAATTGAGCAGTATCCACAGGACCAATAAGAGCAAAAAAAATTTACAAGAATAAATAAAAACGGCTTTTTCTCGGTTAACTATTAAATGAAAGGCAAGATAAAGTAATAACGGAACCCAGACAATTATAGCATATTTAGGGTTTAAAAATTGACCCGCCGATAAAAACAACCAAACAAGGTTTATAATAAAAATATATTTTAGGCCTCTTTGTTCATTGAGACCCTTGATAAACAGACCCAGCATCAACGGCAAAGAAGCATAGGTTAACCACAAATAAGGCCAATGGGAAACCCCTAAGGCAAAAAAAGGGTTAAACATGTAAAAAAGTGCCGCGATTACCCCAACAGCGTGATAAGGTTTGACTTTGTTTTTAGCCACGACTGTTGATAAGACATACATTGACAACCCAGAAAAAGCAAATAATAGATAGAACCACAAACGCTCGGCATACTCCAAAGAGAGTCCAATGATCTCTGAAATACCCAAGAAAGCCCCATTGGGGAATGACCAAGCCAGCATCCGCGGGTTTAGAGCCCCCAGAGAACGTGAATCCCAAATTGTAAAAGTTTCAAGAAAAATATTTAACCGATCAGATGGAAAAACTAGATCGGTTCCAACAAACATGCAACCATCCCTAAACCAAACTAGGGAAACAAGAGCCACCGACAGAATGATTAGCACAGAAACAAGAGATTTTCGGATAATTATCAACGACCATAAAATTTAACTGTGTTTCGATAAATTTTCTTTCTTAATGGCGGTAACTATCATGCTACCACGCCAAGCAGGCAACAGTTTTGCTACAACTGAGAAGAAGAGCAACCAGGGAGAAAACAGGATATTGGATAGATTGCGTTTTAGTAAATGTTTTCGTTTGAGACTAGAGTAGAAATCTAGAGGAAAATCAAATAAAGGAAAGCTTATGTTTGTCACTTGAAAGCCAGTTTTTTTGAGAAGCCGCGTAATAGTCAGAGGAGAATAAAGAATTACATGGCGGGGAATATCTAAATGCAGCCATTTATCACCGCTTATGACAAATTGATAACTACTTATGTTTGGAGTACAGATGACAATTAAACCATTATTTTTTAAAATCCTTGAAATTTCATCAAGTTCTCGATATGGAGATGACATATGCTCAATTACATGGTTAAGAAAAACAACATCAAAATAATCATCAGGAAACGCACAACCGCTCAAGGTATTATTGTACACGTTTTCCCCTAAACGCTTTGTTGCCAGCTTACAGGCCTTTTCAGATGTATCGACTCCATAAACCAGCCAGCCGCCATCTTTAAAAAGAGAAAGCAAGCCGCCACCACCACAACCAACATCTAATATTCGGCCCTTAGTTTTCAGATTAGTAACCATTCGAAATTTTAATTGATTTAAAAAAAGTGACACATAGGAATAGACATCAACAGAGGCATAGAAAGCCTCGGGGTAAAAATTCGGAAAATCTTTGTTGTTTGGCAGGGGATTGAGATACACTGCATCGCACCTAAGACAGCGAACAAGATTAAAAATTTGGTTTGTTGTGTGCAGTCTATAATCAACAACCTGATCCAGAGCAATATATTCAAACGAACCACAGAGCAAACAGGCAGTAGCAGTAGTTGTTGTTTGCATAAACATCACTACCTACGAAAGCTGATGGGCGGTTTGTAACCAATAAAGAGAATATATTGAGTCAAGCAAGCAAATGCTGACGGAAAAACAGCAAACCCCCTATCTAATCGTCCCACAAGCCCTACCCAGATATCTAGGCAATTTCCGATTAAACCAACATCCCTACAAAGAGACAGTAACTGTTCATGCGAATACTCACGCAAATGGAGGACACCCTCACCCAGGCAGCAGGGATAACAAACAGGCCTGCCGATAAGGCGTAACAGTCGATTAGATAACCTTAATCGATTAGGAGTGCCAAGCATTATAGGACCCCCACGCTTACAAACGCGAAAGGCTTCCTGTACAAAAAGCTGGTCAGCCTCAACATGCTCAATCACATCAAAGGATAAAACGGCATCAAAAGATTCGTCCCGAAAAGGCAAAGCAGTTGCATCAGCTAACAAAAAACTAAATTGCTTTTTTGTCTCCATCGAGAGCTTATCAGTTATATCAACCCCAACAAGTTGACGACCCTCATAGAGTAATTTTGTTCGATCACCAGTACTACATCCAAGCTCAAGAATCAATTTGCCATCTAAGATCTTTACAAACTTGGAAATTACAGAATCACGGGCAACTTCAAATCTAGTAATAAACATTATGAGTCACATCTAGCCGCTAAATAATTGAATAAAACCTCAGCACGATTGTCCCAGTCCCATTCCTTTGCCCAGTCAAGAGCATCATTGGCAACTTTTTCATAAAGTTCATCATCCTCAAGCAGATGAACTATATTTTCTGCAAAGCCAACAAAATCATAACAAGGCGTCTTGATCATACCTTTAGGATAATAAGTCACTAAAGCGGGAAGATCAAAACTGACACCTGGTAATCGGCAAGCCATTGCTTCGCAGGCAGCCATTCCGCCACTATCATAAACAGCAGGGTGCACAACCAGCTTACTTTTCTTAAATATCTCAAGTTTCTCAAGACCATCTTTAAAACCTAACAAAGAAACATTACTTTGCAAACCATAAGCAACTATTTTTTCTCTAACGCTACCCTCCAATTCACCGATACCAATCATAGCCAGTTTTGCATTAGGTTTTTTATTGCAAACATTTCGCCAGATATCGATCAGTTCTAGTACGCCTTTTTGAGTATGGAACCGTCCAATGAATACCGCATCATATTCTTTTTTTGCCGGTTCAGGTAGGGAAGCAGGGGTTTTAACATCTACACCACCCCGAACACCGGTCACTTTATCGGGTGTAAATCGCACCCCATCAATAAACCGCCAACGATCAATCTCACTTGTCACCCAGACTAGATCTGCATCGCGTCGAATTAGATATAGAGCGGGTAATTGGGAAATATAGTAAAATAAGCCTCTTGCAAATAATTTGCCTCGATAAGGCGAAGTTTTATCCGATAAACTAGGGGCAAAAAGATAAAATGCCGCAAGCCACTCAACATTTTTATTCTTTACCTTAGAAACCCAAGCAGGTATTGAATCTGGCAAAAAATCTGAGGAAGAAAAAACAACATTTCGCTCACTATCACTAGGTAGAGACACTAAGGCGTTAATACAACCTCTAAAGGTTCTCCAAAAATAAAGAAGATACACACTATGACACAAAAAACGGGCAGGTTTGCTCCAGAGTTTATAATTAACACCCGTTAACCCATATTGCTGGCCACGTTTGAGACCTTCCTCAGTAGTAAAAACATTTATGGAAACATTGGGCTTTTTTACCCAACGCTTAGCACATTCAATCCAGATTCTATCGCCGCCACTCATAGGTCCAGCAATCGAATTTGCCAATATAGTAATGGTCAACTTTTCAGATGCAGTCACGATAATCAAAACTCAGCCGTCTGCACACATACAGACACTAACATAAGATTGAAACTAGCATTTAGCTTTACCCAAATTAGAGACAACCCCGCCCTTGCTATGGAGGGTATCAGGCGTTTTGAGATTAAAAAAGAGTAAATATACCGTGTTCATAGGTGAACTATAGTCATTATTGTTTTAGTTGCATACGTAGATAGGGCAAGAAAGCATATGAAGGGGTGGAGAAGCCAAGCAATATCAGGTTTTTGGCGGTACCCTTTTGCAACATCTAGAGCCGTTAGAAGCAATAGAGTGCGTAAAACAAAGAGAGATAATTTGGGATCTTTGAGAGATAGATTGTTGTACTTTCTGAGTTTGGGATTATATCTTTGTGCTCGGCGTATTTTTTTGCGCATAAATTCCAAAATACTGTTTGCATGCAGGTGAATAATACCAACTCTAACTTTGGCAAACGTAGAGTTTCCTAAATTAACTAGGTCAAAGATTATGTCTGTGTGAATAAATGGTCGATAATTAATTTTATGCAGATTATTTTGCCTTACGATAAAGCCGTTTGCACCCATAGTTGGAATTTTTTTGCTACAAAGAAGGTGTATCTTTAGGTAATCATTGGTATCGGTTTGGATAACAGGTGTGTCTGTCCATTTATTTGTGAAGTAACAAAACCGATCGTAATAACCCAGATACACATGGAAAGGGTCATCACCCCCAATTAAACCACAATACCTAACAATCGCTGGATCTGTGCGTCTATACGAGTAAAAAAGAGGTTCGGATCCAACAATTTCGCTATCTTGGAAGGGTGCAACCATTTTTTTAATCCAATCAGAACAAACAAGCAGGTTATCTTGATCAATAAAAGCAATTAAATCATGGGATGCTAAGTCAATGCCTAATGCGCGTCCAAATTCCTCAACAACCAGCGGATTATAGCAAATTTTGTCAACCGAATATTTTTTAGCGATCTCTAAGGTGTTATCTTTAGAACCGCCGTCAATTATTATTATCTCTATTTTATCTTGAGGATAATCTTGGTTTCTAATATTTTTTAAACAAAGAGCCAAGATATTATGGGAATTATAGGTGGGGATCACTATGCTAACTGTTGGCAGAAAATCGTTCAAGTCATCAATCAATCCTTTGCAAAATCCTTAACGTGACCTAGAACCTTTGCTAGACCCTTAACAGAGTATTTGAGGTCTCTTGCTGAGCGTATTCTAACCAGTTGCTTTAACATGTACTGGGGTGTAAGAAACACTTTGTATATTTCATCGCAGAGCTGCAGTACTTCTTTAGGCGTCATATCAGAGGTTGTCATTACGGGTTCTTTCATATCAAAGCGTGCATAATCTTTGGGGTCAAATCGGAACCAACCGTTTTTTAGTGCTTCGGCATATAATTTGCTTCCTGGGTAGGGAATAACTATGGTGGACTGCAAAGTGATTGCCCAGCCTTTTTGCATCATTGTTTTTGCGGCATTAAGAGTGGTTTGGGCGTCTTGCCGTGTTTCCCAGGGATAACCCACCATAATAGTTATGTGAGGTTCAAGACCAGCTTTTTGGGGAATTTTGCATTCATTTAGTATGCCTTCAATTGTGGTTCCTTTGTTTAAACGGTCAAGTGTAGCTTGACTTCCTGATTCTACACCAAACAGCAACATCCTAAAGCCTGCTTTTTTCATCAATTGATAATCTTCGCGTACCAAAGCACCAAAGCGCATATTGCAACTAAATTGGATCCTTTTATTATATCCACGCTCGATCATCAGGTTAGCGAATTGTCTAAGCCAAGATCCGGTTGGAAAACAACCTGTATCGTCAAACACCGTTTTAACGCCATAACGCTCTATAAGTAAGCCGATTTCATCAGCTAGCCGCTTAGGTTTCATCACACGAAAAGTTGGATAAAGAGTGGGCCAGGAACAAAAAGTGCAACCGCCGTCTTTTCGCCACCAGCAATCACGTCCCGCCATGGTGTAGGCACCCGGAATCACTTTGAAATTGCCGTTTCGTTCACTGTAGAGTTGCCATTTTGTTAACTCTCGATTAATGAAAGGCAATTCGTCTAAAGTGTGATCTAATTTGAATTTCCCGGTACTTTTAATGGCATCATGCTCGCGGAACCATATGCCAGGTTCAAGCTCACGTGTCTTCCCACTAAGAAAATCAGCCAAGTTCAATAATAGAAAATCATAGTCTCCCCCAGTTAGAGCGAAATCTATTTTGCTTTGCTCCATGGACTCTAAGGGGAGAGCGGTAACATGGTCACCAACCAAGACTACTTTGGAATTGGGAAGAACCTGTTTTAGGTCAGTTATAATTGCCCAATGTCTTTTCACTACAGGAGTTTTTGTCTCAATAACTACTATATCAGGAGCAACATGCGCTAATTCAGTGAGCCATTGAGGGTATGTTTTCTCCTCGGCTATACCGTCATCCCAAACAACTTCATGACCGGCATTTGTCAACATTGTTGCAGCATATGCGGGGACAACGGGATAGATGTAGGTGGGTGATTTGAAATATTGAAATTGTCTATTCTGGGACAGTAAGGGAACTCCCTTTTCAGAGTAGAGCGGAGGGTAGGAGATGCTGATTTTCATCTTTTTAAGTCACGCTTTAGGAGTCCTGAGAGAAAGAATAAACCATACACTATGTGAGTCACGATTATGCCTAACCATACAGCAGGTAACAATTTTGAGCATTTAACTTGCAATACCGCGGCAACAAAACTTGCAAAAAGATAGGCAGTTAACCCAAGCAGAAAAATATTTAAGAAAAAGGGATTAAACAAAGAAAACAGCAGGCCAACAAAGAATAAAGAGACTAGCAAGGAAGGAGCAAAGTAGGTGAGTTTCAGTGAATTTTCGGGGAATTTTTTTACAAAGAAGCCGCGATGTTCCCCAAACCGTGAAACCTGTCTAAGATGCGGTTTGAGAAGGGAGCGTCTATGATGATAGACAACTACAGCGGAGGACTCTATGAGTTTTTTACCGGTTTTCTTTATGGCTAGACACATAAGAGTGTCTTCGCCGGGCCAATATTTTTCATTCCAGCCGCCTGCTAAGACTAGAGTTGATCGGCGAGAAATAAAGTTGCATGAATGAATATCATCGGATTCGACGTTAGTTTTTGATTTATATCGGTTTGATAGATTACCAGTCATAAAAGAAGAGAGAACATAACCACCGGCTTTTTGATGGGAATTATCTTCCGGCGGTGTTAGTCCAGGTCCACCAACACCACCAATTGAGGGATCAGCAAGTATTTTCAAGGCGTTTGTTAGCCAGTCAGGTCGGGGATAGGCATCATTGTCAATAAATGCACAAAATTCACCGGTTGAATTTTTTATGCCAAGATTTCTTTTTATCCCCGGAGACACCGCCCCAGTAGAGATCAACTTGACGCCCTCAACAATATCAGACGGTTGACAATCAGGCAATACTATAATTTCAAAGTTTTCATACTCTAGTCGTTTGCAGCCTGTGATGCATTCTTTTGTGTAGTTATCGACTTCTTTGCAGGGGATAATTATTGATACAAGTGGTTTCACTATCATCAACCCGAGATGGAAAATATATTTTTGAGACTATATTTTGTTTGAAGCGGTCGCTGATACCAATGAATAATTCGAAGCCGATAGGTTATACCTAATAAATCCAAAAACATATGCCACATTTCGCTTGGTTTAAATTTAGCATCCAATTTCACATCTACAGGCAACTCGGTAACTTTTAGACCATAGAGATTAGCTACTGCCAGCAATTCCACATCAAAAGCATACCGTTTTACAGCTAAACGGGGAATAATATCTACAAACGCACTTTTTTTCATTGCTTTGAGTCCTGACTGGGTATCCTTTAGGGGTATTCCGGTAAAAAGACGGACAAGTACATTAAAAATCTCACTTTGAATTCGTCTAGATAGGGGTACAGTGACATGTGAATTTTTGTGTTTTTTGGAGGCTATTACGATATCAGCCTGGTTTAGGGCATCAAGGTATTCAGGTATTTTTTTCAAATCAATTTCCATATCGCTGTCTGTAAAAAAAACAACATTGCCTTTAGCATTCATAAAACCAGTTTTAACTGCGTGCCCTTTACCCAAATTTTGGCTGTAGCTTATAATTTTAACATGACCATTTTTGCCAGCATACTTTTTTGCATTTATTAGAGTGTTATCAGCACTTCCATCGTTTACTACAACGATTTCATATGAAAGACTTTTGTTCATTACAATAGTATCAATTATTCCCAAGGTGCCTTCTATAAAATTCTCCTCATTATATGCAGGAACAATAAAAGAAAGTTCAACTTGACTCATTAATTAACCCCCGTTTTACAGGGTTTTACGGGTTTTAAAAAAGAAAAGAACTGCAAAACGACACCGACAAATAGAGCATAAAAAGCATAAATCACAAGGGTATCGGATAGGTAGGATAAGCCAGCTGATAAGAAAACAGCAACACCTGCCAAGAGCACTACAAACACAAATAGAAAAGGAAAACCCCAGTTTTCTTTAATAGGTCCCTTCTTGATTTTAAGCAAAAATTTACTGGAGATAACACGTATCATAAAGATACACTATTTACTATTTAGAAACAATTGAAGTGACAATTACACTACTAGCAATAACACAACAACTAGATTATAAAGAGAATGTTTTGTTAGCATTAACTTGTAAAACACCTAAAAACGTTATAAATGAAAAATCATACACCCAACCGCTGGCATAAAAATTACCAAACTTTTGGCAAATAACACTTATTTTCTGTACCAAGGGCAAACCAGCCGCATAGAAACAACTAGAAGCACCCTGAACAGCATTTTCAAGCTTTCTCAAAATATCAGATACACTTTTTGCCAATTTTTCACTACGAATGGTATCTATTACTTTTATTGTTAAATCAAGAAGCACTCTATCGATCCGTCTAAGTACGCTAAACCAAGCGCCAGATCGCAACGCTCTAGTCTTTACCACCAGTAATTGTTTTTTATTATAAGAAAAAATAACGATTTTAAAAACACCTCATCCACTGTCTTTTTCAGAGGCTCAATTCTTTAATGAAAAAAGAGTTATTTATAAATTACGTCCTTAAAAAAACCACCAACCAACAGCACCACACCACAACAACCATACAACACCCAAAACCACACCTCAAACCACTACGTGCCAACAACAATTAACCAAAAAACAAAACCACAAAAAAAACACAACAAACCACCATTGCTAAGTACCATCAGCCGCTATATCATAAAAATAAATAGCAATCCGCTCACTTCGATAAACCTCTTGAAACACCAAAGGCAGAGAGGGCTGAGTATACCAACCCAACCCATCTATCCACCAAACTAAAAAGACCCGTGTGTGCCCTTCCTGCACAGCTAAAGATGCCGCATTAACCGGGTCACCAAATTCATAATTCCAAATCACATCAGTATCATTGAGGACAAGTAAGGCCCAACTATAAAACGCAGTATGCGTCAATAAAAGACCACCGACAGGTTTGTTTTCCTCAAACCAGCGCAAAGCATCAACCGTACCCTGAAAATCAGCAACCGAAATGGTGTTCTGTTGCATTGCAGAGGGAATTTGATAATAATAAGAGTTAAAGTGCTGGGGAGAAAAATAACTAAAAGGCTGATCGGGAGTACTAAAAATATAGCCAAAACTAAGGACAACAGTCGATAAAATCAAATAAAATATAACAATTTTTTGCAAACTTGTGTTAAAGCGTTTCCACTTGATTGACTTTAGGTGACTTACAGCTTCAACTACAAAAAACACAAACGGGTATATGAGAAGCAACAACCACCTATAGGGACTAACAAACGCAAACGGAATCAACAACAAAAACAAACTCAAGATAATCCAAGATCTCAACTGGAAATCACCAAGACACTTAAAACCAAACACCACCAAAGGCAACAATGGAAGAAAACAAAACAAGAAAAAACCGAGTTCACTTAGCAACATACTAGGATAAGAAGAAAAACCAAGCCAATTAGCCAAAATCAACTCGGTACTTGTGGCATAATTTTGAAAACCATCAGGCACTACAGCAAAAAAATAAACCACTAAAGAAAAAACAGACGCAGGCAAAGAAGCAACAATCAAAGCAAGCGATTTTTGAAAGCTTTTTTGTAACAAACCATGGAATACTGTGAAAATAACGACCCCAAGCATTATCACAGCAACAAGTTGATGAGAAAGAACAACGGCAATCATTGCCAAAGAAAGCACAAAGTATTGTTTCCACGAACCAGTCTTAAGTTGGCTAAGAAAAGTCAGGGCAACAAACAGAAATATAAGACCCAACTCGTTTCTCAACATATCCCAAGAAATTCTCAGCGCCACAAAATAGATAGTTCCCAAAAGAGCAGGCGCCAAACTTTTGAAAGACGACCAGCCCAAGCCTTTATGAGCATAATAATAAATCGATAACCCCAATAAACCAAGAAGCAAAGGTGAGAACACTTTGAGAACTATAACAATAGGTACACCAGCACTAACTAACGACATAAGAAGCACATAGAATAGGGGTGCAACAGCAAGATAACTCCAAAAATCTACACCACCATGCAACCATGCAAGAGTATTTTGAACATAAAACCCCATAGTGTCAAAACCAATAACATATGAACCCACCAACACCTCAGGTATGAGTCTAACTAGGAGAGGCAAAAGAAAAGCCAGTAAAGGAACAATATACCCCTTTTTAGATATGAACACAAACAAAGAATTAATGGCAGTCACAACAAATCGCCAAACAAACAGCTATGCCATATAGTAACTTAACCTCAAACCCTAAAATGCCTTACGCCCAACATGATCATATAAAACAAAGATAAATACAGACTGAGTCTAAACCCCATGCCGACACATACACGACCAGAAGTGCTTACCAAATCCATCTTTGATGTTATCTCATTTGGATTTTAGTAGCCGCTTAAAGTTTGTACAGATGCCAGCCTGAAGCGTGTTCCTCAGTCTGCAAAAATTACAGCCCACCATCAAATATAACAGTGTGTTGGCAACCAGATGCAGAAAGTTAAATCAAAAAACTTAAAGTGTACGCTGCTAAGTGTATCGGTACTGGTGGCGGGGTATCCGAGCCAGGTCTAAATAGGGCCAGATTAAACCTATTGCCCCTAAGATATGGAGGAGGACTTAAGATCCTCTGGCGCAGGCCTTCGTGGGTTCAAGTCCCACCCTCGCCACCACTTATAAATAAAATGCCGAGGGTGTGTCCAGATGGCGATAACCATAAATTCTGACATTTCAGCACTTTCGTTTTCTGAAGAGTTTGTGTCCGTCAAAGTCGCATACAAAGTCAAAGCCTGACTCAATTAAGACACATGCTTCTGCTTCGGTTTT
>NZ_WRFL01000015.1:0-42051 GCF_009778815.1 Candidatus Bathycorpusculum sp. | reverse complement strand
TCGGTTTGGGCGGCAGATCGAAATGGTTCGGGTAAGCAGATAGATTGGCATTTTACCACAAAACAAGCAAGAGGTAAACTAAAACATCTATATCCTAACTTATAATGCGGTCAAAGCAATATGCGCTGTTGAGGTTAGGTTACGCTCAACACAGTTGCCACTGCGAACAACTGTTGGTATCCACTCATTCCATTTCTGATCTACCATATCTGCTGAATCAACAAAGATCTCGGTAATCTCAGATCCCGTCATGTCTGCCTTCTCTTTTTCATGGATCTCAAGCAATGTTACAAGCGAGGTTGATTCAACCACTACATCGCTGTCCCAGAAAAAAATAAACTCTCCCTGCATCTTTTTAATGCAGAGATTTCTGGCTTCAGGTATGTTTGTTTTCTCAACAATAACCTCATAACCACAAAAATCACTTTTTGCTAAAAAATCGCTCATTACTTTAACAGTGTTATCTTTACTGCCGCCATCCACCACCACAACAAAAAGACGATCATGCGGATAGGTTTGACTCTGCAGAGAACTGAGCATTTTCTCAATAATCCACTCTCGGTTAAAAACAACAATCCCAATCGTTATCAGTGGATAGACCCGACGACGTTCAGCTGTCTGCATTTACTGCTCTCCCTCTTCTACTCCTGCTCCTGTTATTTCTACTATAAACAACCACGGTTAGTAAATGATAACTTTTATGTATTTACAAAACCCATAGCCCCATCCTAAACCAACACACAAAACAAAACCAAACACCATTCACCTGCATAACTTTACAGTTAAACCGTCCTGCCGCGCGCATGTTTGCAGCTGTATCACATTTTTGTGCATAGCTAAGTTTTTTTAGTTGAACCTGCATTAGCAAGGTGACGAGTTATCTACCCACACGCTTATGGTAGGATATTATATGGCTGAAAACGTAAAAGAACTTCTCAAACTCCACGAAGGCCTCGCCCACGAGGTGTATCTTGACAACGAAAACTCTAGCATCGTTCCCCCCGAAGTCCTCGAAGTGATGTTGCCCTACTGGAACAAAAAAGCCTACGGAAACCCTACCCTCACCCATAAACCCGGCTGGGAAGCCTTCGAAACCATCATGAACTGCTTTGGAAAAATCAGCAACTATATCGGCGCTAAAAACCTCGAAGAACTCACCTTCACCCCCGGCGAAACCGAAGCCAACAACCTCGCCATACAAGCCGCAGCATTTCTACAAAAAGACAAAGGCAAAAAAATAGTCATATCCGAAATTGAACCCATCTATGTCCTGCAAGTAGCAGAATTACTAAGCAAATATGGTTTCTCAACCACCAAAATCCCAGTAAACAATGAAGGCTTCATCAACCTCGAAAAACTCAAAGCCGCCATCGACAAAGAAACGATTCTAGTCAGCATGGCCAGCGTAAACAACGAAATCGGCACCATACAACCCATAAAAGAAGCCGTTGAGATCGTCAAAGACAAAAACTCCCAAACTCTCTTCCACACCGACGCCTCAGACGCCTATGGCCGCATCCCCCTAAACGTCCAAAATCTAGGCGTAGACCTAGCAACGGTTAGCAGCTTTAAAATCCAAGGCCCCCGCGGCATGGGTGCCCTCTACGTAAAAGACGGCCTAAACCTCCAACGCATACTCGAAGGCTCCATAGGCACCCAAAGACTCTGGCCCGGTATCGAAAACACCCCTCTAATCGTAGGGTTTACCAAAGCCTCCGAATTAGCATTTGAAAACTTTGAAGCAAACACCACCAAAATGCGCACCCTAAGAGACAAACTAATCGATGGCATATTCGCTGAACTTTCCAACCTGCGCCTCAACGGACCAAAAGATCCCAAACGTAGCCCCGACAACGCCAACATCAGTATTCTCCGTGCAGAAGGCGAAGCCCTAACCATCGAACTCAGCCTAAGCGGCGTCTATGTATCAAGCGGTTCGGCATGCAGCCGCAGACTACTCCAACCCAGCCACGTTCTAATAGCAATCGGGCGCATCTTTGAAGAAGCCCACGGTAGCATCCTTATGAAAACCACCCGATACCACACAGAAGCTGATATATCCTACGTACTCAGTGTTCTACCCACAGCAGTAAATCGCATTCGGGGGATAGTTGGCTCAACAGGAGTGCACTAAAATGTCACGTATACCATTACCATATAACCCAAAAATTATGGATTTATTCCGTAACCCAAAAAACCTTGGCAAAATGGAAGATGCAACAGTTGTCGCAGTTGCAGGCAACCCTGCATGCGGAGACATGATCACCTTCTACCTAAAAATCGATGACACCAAACAAACCATCGAAAAAGCCCAATTCGAAAGCTACGGATGCGCCGCCAACATTGCGACCTCTAGCATAGTTACCGAAATGATCAAAGGCCTAACCATAGAACAGGCCTGGAACAATATAACCTGGCAAAAAGTCACCGAAGAAATCGGCGGCTTACCCAGCGTAAAATTTCACTGCGGCGTTCTAGCAGTTGGCGCACTCAAACGCGCCCTGCGCCAATACTTTACCCAAAAAAACATAGCCGCCCCAAGCTGGTTACCCCAAGAACTTACCTTTGAAGAAAAACAGGCTCTAGAAGAGGAGGAACTAGCAAAGACACTCTCTAAGAGGCAGAAACCTGAGGCAGAAAAATAAGTGGACCTACAAACAATCCGACAAGATTTCCCCATTTTAAAACGCCAAATCAACGGTAACCCCCTAATCTACTTTGACAACGCCGCAACCAGCCAAAAACCCCGCCAAGTCATAGACGCCATAAGCGACTACTACACCAACCACAACGGCAACATCCACCGCGCAATCCACACCCTCTCAAGCGAAGCAACTGATCTCTTCGAACACTCACGCGAAAAAATCAGCAAATTCATAAACGCAAAAACCCCAAGCGAAATTATCTTCACCCGCGGCACAACCGAAGCCATCAACCTAGTCGCCTACTCCCTGGGATGCAACCACCTAGGCGGCGGAGATGAAATCCTTGTTTCCCGCATGGAACACCACAGCAACATTGTACCCTGGGAAATCATATCCAAATGTCGCGGTTTCACCATAAAATATGCTCAAGTCAACAAAGACGGCACCCTAGACTACCAAGACTTTGAAAACCAAATCACCAAAAAAACAAAAATCTGTTGCCTAAGCCAAGTCTCAAACGTCACAGGCGTCATAAACGACATCAAACGCCTAACCAAAGCCGCCCATGACCACGACGCTTTGATGCTTGTTGATGGAGCCCAATCCGTTCCCCACATGAGTGTTGACGTACAAAAACTAGACATTGACTTTCTAGCCTTCTCAGGACACAAAATGCTAGGCCCCACAGGCATAGGCGTTCTATATGGCAAAACAGCCATCCTGCAAAAAATGGCTCCCTTCCAAGGAGGCGGCAACATGATCAAAGACGTCACACTCAACGATGACAAATGCAACATATCCTGGACCGAATTACCCTGGAAATTTGAAGCCGGCACACCCGACATCGCCGGCGTAATCGGATTAGGAGCCGCAGTAGACTACCTCCAAAACCTAGGCATGGACAACGTGTTTAACCACGAAAAAGAACTAACCCACTACGCCATAGAACACCTAAAAGAACACAAAAACATCACTCTCTACGGACCAAACGACCTATCCCAAAGATGCGGCATCATACCCTTTAGCCTAAACGGCTTCTCCTCACACGAAACAGCCGCAATATTTAATGAATACGGCATAGCCATACGTAGCGGCTACCACTGCGCACAACCCCTGCACCAAATCTTCAACCTCCCCTCATCCGCCCGAGCAAGCTTCTACATCTACAACACCCAAGCCGAAATAGACCGCTTCATAGAAATCCTGGAGGACCTCAACCCATAATGTCCTCCGCTACAGTCACAGACTATGTCTCACGCATAGAGGGCACCTGCGGCGCAGAAAGCGATGTCATAGTCAACTTCAAATACGAAAAAAAAGACGAAGCCATAGCCAACATCATGAAAAAAGCCCAACTCAAAAACACCCTCGCAGGCATAATCTTTGAGTTAACCTTCGAAAACCGCTCTTTTCGACTCTACACCAGTGGCAAAGCCATCTTCCGCGGCTTTACAACCAAAACCGAACTCATGGACTTTTTAGCAAAACTTTTGCTATAACAGTTTATTCTTAAAATCAACAATAATCTCTTGACAAACGCAATTTATAGCTCATTGCGGACAAATTGTTTATGGTGGCCTGCCGCTAAATCCTTGCTTGTTATGCAACTTATAAGTAGAGGCACGCGATAGCAGATAATTCAGTGAGAACTTGTCTAAAACGGGAGATAATCCAGTGTTGCGGGGTCAAAAAGGGCGAAATCCGTCCGTTTCCATTATTATACCTACCTACAAACGTGGAAACCTGTTGCATCATGTTTTAGATGCTCTAACTACTCAGACACACAAAGATTTTGAAGTACTGATGATAGTCAAACCCAGCGGAGATGGAACCGAACAACTAATTGAAAAATATCGTGAAAAACTAAACATAAAAGTTATCATACAAAACCAAGGTTACGTTTTAGACGGATTAAATCTTGGATTAAAAAATGCCCAAGGAAACATTCTTGTTTTTCTAGATGACGATGCGATTCCCTTCCCAAACCTAATACAATCCTACATATCATCCTATTCAAATTCAAATGTGGGCGGCGTTGCTGGAGATGTCATGTCGGTTGTTTTAAAAGATAACACGGTTTGTCCTCTCAAGGACTCTCCATCCGAAATTGTATATACAAACGCGCCTAGAACCGTTTTGACTCGAAAACTTGCAAGTTGCCCTCCGAAGGGATTGGAGAATCATCTGCTCTACATATCAAAAGCAGGACTTGTTTCTACAAACTATACCGTTGCAAAGAGCGCCCTTAGTCAACCCGTAAATTCTCTTCTTGGAAAAGGCGCAAACATGTCTATCTCCTCAGAAGCCTCGGCAGGATTCCAGTTTCCAACTTCATGGATTCTTGGCTTCAATTTCGAACAATATTTGGGCTATCATCTGTGGAAAAAAGGCTATCAAGTTATCTTTAACCCTGCGATAAAAGCCTACCATATACAACACGGACAATCTCTATCACGTAACATCAAAGACCTAAAAAAAGAAGCAGTCCTATGTACCGAAGCTAGACTCCTGTTCTACAGATTATGTGGTAGTGAACCCGAGTTTTCAATGATGCATAGAATTGTGTTTCTGCTAATTGACGCAATTGTTGATCTCAGAGGACTTTGTCTGCATAAAGAAACCTTCCGCCTACGCATGTTAAAAACTAAATTTTCCGCAGAATTGATAGGCCTACGCTGGCTTGTCTACAAAAAATTAGGAACAAACTATTCCCCGCTTGCAGATATGAAAAAAATATTGCAATAATCCGTTAACCTTAGAAAAGACAAATGAACTAGTTACCCTTCTAAAGACTTAAGTAATTAGCCAGTTTTTGTTCCTATATGTCCAATCCTTTAGAGTATGCGCCAAAATCCTCCCTGGACCACAAAAATATGAAAATCTGTATGATTTCTGGCTTGGCCAAATTTTCAGGAGGATTGGAAAATGTTGTTGGCGATTTAAGCAAAATTCTGATGCGCCGAAATGTAGAGGTTAACATTTTTGGCCGTAGCAACAAAGACTTTGTAGAATCCGAATATAACTGCAAAATAATCGGCGTTCGCCCCTATACGCTCTATCCTCACGGAATCGGCCTGCCTCACTATGGGAAATTTGGATACAACTTGAAGACTTGGCAAAAAATCAAAACCTATGGTCCCTATGATATAATCCATGGACATGGCGACAACTGCTTTTTCTCCTCCATTTTTCGAGATGATACCCCTTTTCTGATGACCTTTCATGGAACGATGGTAAAAGTTCTGGAAGGATCTATCAATCTGCGAAATCGACCTTTTCTGTACGCTGAAAAAGCCGCTGCCGATCGATGCGATATTGCAGTTGCCTGTTCAAAGGCAGTAAAAAACGAACTCATCACCCACTATAATGCTTCCTCTAAAAAAATTCAAGTGATCCACAATGGTGTAAATGTGGAAAAATTTGTGCCAATCGATAAAAAAGAGGCCCGAAAAAAACTTTCCTTACCTGAGAACAACACCTATGCTCTATGGGTAGGCAGTAATCCCCAGCGAAAAAGACTTCCAACAGCAATTAAAGCTGTAGAAAATTCCCAATGTTCCAAACTCCTAGTTGTCGGAATGGACGGCAAAAATTTAGGAAAAACAGTTTTCCTAGGAAAACTATCCGAGCAAGATTTGATTACCGCCTATAGTGCCGCTGATATCTTGCTTTTCCCAACCATATACGAAGGCTTTCCCGTAGCTCCCCTAGAAGCTCTAGCTTGTGGTCTACCTGTAATCGTCTCAGAGGAATCAAACATAGGCGAAATAATCCAAGAAGGAACCCATGGGTTTGTTGTAAAAGATGAAAACCCACTGGCCTATCAGGAAAAAATTAACCAAATTATTAACAACGCTACCACATTAAGCGAAATGTCTCTTAAATGCCGGAATCTCGCTTTAAATTACTCATGGCAAAAACAGGCAGAAAAATACTGGATACTTTATCAAAGGCTTTTAAAAAACCACTAACCATACGTCCCTTTTCTAAATCTCTTGGGCTTCACCTTTTTTTAGTGCTATTTTTGCTCGCATTTTTGTGCGGCTGGCCCAGTTAACTGCTGGCAGAAGCGGGTATTTGATGGAATCAGGCAGGGCGTCTTTGAGTTCTTGATGTAGTCCCAATTTAGTTGCTAATTTGCCCTTTGATGTGAGGGGTATGTAGTAGCGGGTTATGGGAAACTTGGTAAACCCATTGTTTTCTTTGAAGCGGTCAAGGGAGGGATGATTACCTATGCGTCCATACATTAGCCAGTGTTCATTTTTTTCTACACATACTTCTATGGCTTTTGCTATGAGCGCGTTGTTTACAGCTTTATCTGAGTATTTTTGCATGGACAGTATGTTTGAGAGTATGGCGATGTTGTCACCGTGTAGTATCTGTATAAACCCTGCCAGTTCCTCGCCTAGGTAGGCAGTTATGTAGGTGGAGTTTTTTTCTGTATGCATATTTGCGGCTATTGTTTTGAGGGTTTCGCCGTAGTGTGGAAAGGCTCGTCCTTGGCGAATTGGGGTTTCGTTGTAAATTTTCCAGATGCCCTCAGCGAGTTTATCAGTTTGTGGGGTGACTGAGATTTGGATGTTGTCTTTTTCGGCTTTACGGACCATATTGCGGGTTTTTTTTCCGATTGTGTTCCACCAGGTTTGGTAGTCTTTGATTTTAAGCAGGGCAATGTTGTCTTGAGTTTTTATCCACTCAGGTGATGGGTTAATGGTTGTTGTTGTGTCACTGCACCATTTTCGCTCAATAAAGGTAAAGATGTCTGCCCCTCTTATTTGGAGCTTTGTAAGAAACGCCTTGGTTGGATTGATGCTTTTGTAGTATTCTCGAAAGTCCCGAGCAACCTGTACCGATAACGATTTGCGTATGCTTATGGTGTCAAGATCGCTGTCTACGTCTAGCATGGTTTTGAGTGCATCATAGATTGGTCCTCTTTTTGTTTTCTTAGATATCCTAAAAAGCCAATCGGGATGCAGAGTTATAATAACGCCCTGTTGTATCCAACCCTGAGCCTGCTCTACAACCGTTTCATATCCGTGCAGATAGCGGTTTCTATCTAAACTCATGGTGTGCTCAGGACGATCATGGAAGCATTTGAGAGGAAAATCTTGGGGTATGGGCGCTCTGGCCTGGTTGAGTTTGCGTCCCCACAGAAGCCTGGCCAATACTCGCTGTGTTCCATGTATGGTGTAGTATTGAATTTTACAGTTGGTTTTCTTCTCTAAGGTTTTCCACTCTTTGAACGGATCGGTTGCAACATGCAGTGCTACCTCATGTTTCTCGTTATTTAGTAGCTCAAGCATTCTTCGGTCTGGAATTGTGTAGGGTGTGAAAAACCAGTACGCCTTGATCTGTTCTGGAGATTCATTAATCATCTGAGCAATGATACGGGAGAGTTTAAGATAACCCTCGCTTTTGTTGCTTTTAATCCGAAGCGCTACGTAGAGAAAACTCTTCATCCTCGAAGCGTACGGGTAGTCAACGTCAATTCTTATTTTTATCATGATGCTGTCCAGATGCCAACTTATTGAATGCTGTTTTAGTTATAAACCCTATCTCCATCAAAAATCTACTGATGCTCGAATTATTTGGAGCCCAACAAACATTAGTAAGCGGCAAGGTACCTGAGTTACATTGCATGTTGCTGTGTGTTTGTTAGGTGATTAATTTAGAGAAGGGTTTGGATTTGGGTCCAAATTTTATCTTGGAAGGTTTGGGGGGTTAAAACTGAAATTTCTCTCCAGAGTTCTTCTCGTTTTGTTTGCCAGGTTTTGTCTGTGTCTGTTTGTTCCATGCTGTTGATGATTTTGGTCTTTAGATCTTCATAGCTATTCCAGCGGTACTCCGGTGAGATGAATTCTCTCATGCCTCCGCTGTCATGTACTATGGTGATGCATCCGCTTGCTAGGCCCTCAACTGGTGCGATGCCGAAGTGTTCTCCCTCCATGAGATGTACATAGATGCGGCTGTCCCAGAGAATATCTAATAGTTGGGGTCCGGGCAGGTTGGGTTTGAGGCTGTAGTTGGGTGGCAGGTTTGCTGAGAACTGCTCAAACCAGTCTTTTTCTGCCTCTATTACTCCGCCAACACTCACAAACTCATAGTCAGGAAGGTCTGCGGCGAGTTTTTTGAGGATTTCGTGACGCTTTATGGGGATAAATCTTGCCACATACACTACTTGTTTGCGGCGCTCTGAGGGGAGTTTGGGGCACCAGAATTTATCCAGATTCACCGGCGGATAGATGACCTCTGGTTCTTTGGTTCCATGGGTTTTCCAGAGTTTTAGCATGGCTTCTTTGGTGTAGAGACTGTTGCAAAAAACCAAATCTAGTTTGCCAATGCCTTGTTCTACCCAATGTTTAAAGAGCCACAGATAGAGTCTGCGCTTAAAGGTTCCCCGGGCATAATCGTAGTGGATTTCGGGGAAATGGACATAGGCAATGTTTTTTTTGGCTTTGTTGAGAAAAACGGGTTCAAAAGGTGAGCTGGATTGGGTGGAGAAGAGGTAGTCGTATTCGAGTTGATCCCGATATTTCTTTAAGAGTTTGACAAAGTTGCGATGTCGTTTATAGATAGTAAAGGGCGGCTTTTCTTTGGTACGTTGCCCAAGCGAGTGAACCCTTACCTGCTTGGGAAAGTCTTCGCCCACGATATCGTGGTATCTTTTAGCATCAAAATCAAAGGTTAACAACTCCACCTTCTGCCCATGGTTAACCAAGGTTTTGATTACCCCATGACAGACACGTTCGCCGCCGCCATAAATGTCTAGGTATGGATGAACGACAAGAAAGGTTGCCATGTTTTTCAATCTCTTCTCTTTGGTACTATTTTTCTTTGTAGCTAAAGAAGTTTACTCGCCTCTCAGCTGATGCCCCTAACTTGGTAGATTGACAGTGCTGTTTTTTAGCGGTTTGGCGGCGTGTTTAGTTTGTGGGTTGATGAGGTGTTTTGTAGCCGAAAGCGGCGTTTGCAACAAGATATATAGGTTGCATGCAGATGTGTAGTGGGATGGTTTTGGAGAGATAGTCGTGGTTTTCGCACAAAAAAAGCTTAAAGTTGTTTTTGCTGATCCCCCGTTTGGCCGCGAATCCAAAGGAGAAGCCGTGACTGAGTCACCCAATCTGGGTATTCTCTATATCATCGGCTACACCCGAGAACGGTTACCCGATGTGGAATTTATCTATCTTGAGCCGTTTCTCTCTATGGTTGAACATCTCCAAAAAGTCCAAGAGATAAAACCTGATGTTTATGCTCTCTCATTTACCACACCTCGGCGTGATCTCTCCTATGAGACCCTAGCCAAAGTCAAAGCGCTGGGTTTGTCGATGCTTATTGTTGCCGGCGGCGCGCACCCAACCATCGACCCCCAAGACGTCCTCAAAAATACTGCTGTGGATGTTTGTATTATAGGCGAGGGAGAACAAACCACAACTGAGTTGCTCCAAAAAATCCAAACCGACCAGCCCCTAACTGAGATTTTAGGCACAGTAAACAAACAAAAAACCAACGGATTGCGTCCCCTGCTAAGCGACCTTGACTTCTTTCCCGCATGGGACCTCATAGATTTTGGAAACTATGATATTGCAGTATCAAAAAAGAAACGCATGGCCTACCTGTTACCCATACGCGGCTGTCCCAACTATTGCACCTACTGCAGCAACCCGGTTTGGAAACTAGAAAAACCCTGGATCCGCCAACGCTCCCCCAAAAACATCGCCGACGAAATCCAATACCTCTACAACCGAGGCATACGCGAAATCTATCTCCGCTCTGACACCTTCAACGTAGACATCAAATGGTGCCTCCAAGTCTGCGACGAAATCAAAAAACTCCACCTCAAAGGCATGACCTTTCAATGCAACCTACGCGCCGATAAACTAAACGACCACTTAGCCCAGCAGCTCCATGACATAAACGTCTGGCTGGTCCATATCGGCCTAGAATCCGCCAACGACCGTGTACTGCGCGGAATCGGCAAAAACGCCACCCAAGCCGACAACATCCACACCCTCGAACTACTAAAAAAACACAAAATCAAAGTCTACGGTTTCCTTATGCTCTACAACGCCTGGGAAACAAACGGAAAACTCGAATACGAAACCCCTCAAGAAGTCAACACCACACTCGAATTCGCCAAAAACTGCCTCCGAGACAACCTCATCGAATACATCTCATGGTCCATCACAAACCCCCTCATAGGCAGCAAACTCTACGATATAGCCAAAAAATATGACATAGCCATCCACAACGTCAAAATCGGTAACTGCATGCGCCTCCCAGGCATCAGCGAACAACAAATGATCGAACACGTCAAACAAGGCATGATCCTCCAACTCCTAAACGGCATACAAAAAGGTATGATAACCAAAAAAAGCTACAAACGCGCCGCCCAAAAAGCCATAAAAATTCTCAACATGTAACCCTCTCATATCGACATGCAAAACAGATAACATTTAATTCTGTCTGCTAAAACATTAAGGTATGCCATCTGATGATGACCTAAGAGTTGACTTTGTTGTTCCCTCACGAGATGAAGCCAACCCCACCCTGCTTCGCCAAATCCGATCTATGCCACATGTTGGAAAAGTCATCAACACCCATGAAAAACCGCTAAGCGTGGCACGCAAACACGGAGTTTTAGCAGCAGAGACCGAGTGGGTGGCCATGGTTGATGATGATATGCTTCTGCCCTCAGATTGGCTCCAAAAAATCACCCAAGCAATCGAACCCAACGTTGGCGCCATCGGAACCGTTGCAGTACACAAAAACAGTCATGTTGCCGCCTATGAACGTGTTGTTGGCACCGTTTATAACCTAAGTAAACTCGACACCAACCCCCACATAAACAACATCCTAATCCGTCGAGTCCTCATGGAAAACTATGACCCTCCCAAACTGTTCTTTGGCGAAGACCAATACTTTAAACGATACGTCCAAAAAACCGGTTACCACTGGAAAGTTTTACCCTTTCTGGGCGCTACCCACCTAGGAACATCTAAAAACTATGTCACCATCGGCATCTCCTATCGACGCTACGGACATTTTGGGCTCTACAAACTCATGCGACGAATGGCTGCCAGAGTCCTCTTTACGCCCTTTGCTGCACTGAGCAACCTGAGTTTTAAAACCTTCACATACCTAACCAAGCTCAACATAGAGTTCTTCGCAGGCTGGGCAAAAGAACTCGTAACTGAAAAACTATAATGACACCATAGAGCGCAATAATTTGTAGTGTGTTGTTACCCGTATGCAGCCACAAGGTCATTTATACTCCGTAAAGAAATGTTATTTTGCGAGAAATAGCCATCCAAGAGGTACACCCATGCTTGGCGGGTCTGCGGTTAAACTGGGTATGAGTCGCCAAATTCCCCTAAAGGAAGGATTAGGGTCTACTTTTGACTTATACCCTGCGTTAACAGTCGCTTATCCGCCAGGTCTCCTTTTAGTTACCCCTTCATTTAGTTACCTTTTCACTAGTTGCCTCTTTACTTTTAGTTACCTCTCCCCTGTTGGGTTGGGTCGTTTCTGTGTAGTCTTTATTAGCGCTTAGTGCATGCTAAGGTCGTGAGACAATTGAGTTACAAAGAACGCATGCATCCACGGGTAAGTCGAGCTGAGCTTGAAGTCTTTAAAGCTCTAAGTACAGCCAATCTAACAGGTGGTATGGTTACCCAGCAGCCTATTATTCTAAAATCAACGGTGCCTGATTTTTGCTGGATGGAGAAACGTAAAATTGTCTACCTAGACGGCAGACAGGTCCACTCTAGTGCTAAAGCAGAGCGTCGTGATACAGAAATTGATGATTTACTAGAATTGCAGGGTTGGAGTGTATTGCGCATCGTCTACGACCCGCCTCTAACAGATAAGGCTCTAGCAAAAGTCATGGGACAGATCAAAGAATTCCTAAACGAAAAAGAAGACTTTGAGCTACCCCAGTTATTTGTCCCTAAAACATGCTAGTCGTTAGCTAACCCTGACCATATTTCTTAAAGTTACTATTTTGAGAATCAAACCTGTAACGCTAAAAGTAAAATGGCGCCGAGAAGGGGATTTGAACCCCCGCGGCCCCGAAAGGCCACAAGCTAACAGGTAAACACCCTGAAGAGTGCTATCTCCAGGCTTGCTCCCTGCCGGGCTAGGAGACCTCGGCACAGAAAACCAGCGTCTAATTAGCTGATTTATACCACTTCTCTGACTTACGCAGAATTTAAAGCTTTATAGACTGCCCGCTGTCTCTTACCGTTGAGCAACAAACTCTCCGATACAAAAATCTCATAAAGCGATATGCATAACAAAAGTCCCTTCTATTTTTTGTGCAGTTATCATTCTTTCTAATCTGCCTATTTCTACATACCCAAGTACGGGTAAAACCTAATCTTGGTTGTAGAGTGTACCGCCTAATTTATTTGGTACCAAAACCCTATTTTCTAGACTATTTTTTGGTGCTAAGCAGGATGAGTCTGCCCGAAACCCGGTTTATTGTTTTCGATGTTGAAGGAGTACTTATCCCCAAAAACCGTTTTGTTTTTGAAGTGGGTAAAACCTTATGTGTAGTTAGATTTTTTAAGCTTATGTTCTGGGGGTTACTCTATGAAGCCGGTTTTATCTCTATTGAATCGGCGTTCCGCCGCATCTTTTGGGAACTAAAAGACGTAAAAATTGAAACCCTTCTAACTGCATTCAATAAAATTCCTGCTTTGCCTTATTTGCAGGATCTCTTTAGTCAGCTCAAAACCCGAAATTTTAAAATTGCGCTCATCAGCTCAGGTGTCCCCACGTTACTGATCAAAAAACTGGGGGATTCTTTGGGTGCTGACTATGTTTATGGTATTGAGGTTGAACAGAAAGACGATAAACTAACAGGTGTCATCTGGGGTGATGCCATAACAAAAAATGGCAAACTCAAAATATTGCGCAACATCCTCAACCATGAAAATCTACAGCCCAGTGATTGCATCGTGGTAGCTGATGATCGCAATAACCGTTGCATCTTTATGCCCGAGGTGCTAAAAATCGGATTTAACCCCGACTTTATCATCCGAATCAAAGCAGACCGAGTCATCAACGGCAAACTATCAGCAATTTTACCCATAATAGATGGCAAACCTCGCAGACGCCTCTTTCCCTCCACAAACGACCTTGTCCGAGAAGACATCCATGCCGCAGGATTTTTTGTCCCCATCATCGCATTCCTGATAGGCACCTCTGCGGTCATTTTCTCAATAATTGCTATAGCCGTCATCTATGCCCTCTCCGAGTTGGCACGACTGGAGGGACGTATGCTACCGCTAATATCTGCCATAACCCGCCGAGCCGCTTCACAATCTGAGCTTTATGGATTTGCCGCCGCACCCCTCTATTTCGCATTTGGCGTTGTACTAACTCTGCTTATATTCCCATTTCCCGCATCAGGAGCCGCAGTTGCCATGTTTTGTATAGGCGACAGCGCCGCTTCACTATTTGGCGGTTTACTCTCAACTTCGCTCCCCTTCAACAAAGGCAAAACCTGGGAGGGTTCCCTTGCAGGTTTTATTTTTGCTTTCTTAGGCGGCGTCTTTTTTGTGCCCCCTCTTTTAGCTTTAGCTGGTGCCGCCATCGCCATGACCATCGAGGTTCTGCCCCTTCCAATCAATGACAACGTACTGGTACCAGTAATCACAGGAGCCGCACTAACATTGCTAATATCAATAGTAATCTAAACCCACTTAGACAACACAGTTAAGTGTACTGAAAACCAGAAAAATTATTTGCACACGTGTACATATACACAGACATGACAACTAAGGCTATTCCTTGCTGATGGCTGGAATCTAACCCAAAGAAATAGCTATACTGTGCTTGATTTGACTGTTTGCAGTCAGTTTGAGGTAAAAGTGAGGCAAGTTAACCCATTGCTTTTTGGGCCTGCTTTCGTAAACCTCTTAAGGTTCGAGTTTGCCTATTTTCCTGTGGAATCATTTGGGCGTAAACTTTAAAGATCTTATCCCTAAAACCCCTGTCAAGCTTGAAGATCTCAGTGGTAAAGTTATCGCTATCGATGCCTACAACACTATCTATCAGTTTCTAAGTATAATTCGTCAGCCCGATGGTACTCCGCTCAAAGATAGCTCTGGCAAAATCACCAGCCATCTAAGTGGATTGTTCTATCGCACAAGTAACCTTGTCGAAATGGGACTCAAACCCGTTTTTGTGTTTGATGGGAAATCTCCTGAACTCAAAGCTGCCGAAGTTCAACGCCGCCGACAAATCAAAGCGGAAGCAATGATAAAATATGCCAAAGCTCAGGAAAGCGGCGATAAAGAAAAAATGCGCCTCTACGCTTCAGTAGCTACCACCATGAAGGACTACATGGTGCCCGAGAGCAAACAAGTTCTTGATCTGATGGGGTTGCCTTGGATTGAGGCCCCAAGCGAAGGTGAAGCCCAAGCTGCTTATCTAAACAAGAAGGGTGATGCAGACTATTGTGCAAGTCAAGACTATGACAGCTTGTTGTTTGGGGCTCCTAAACTTTTACGCAATGTCACAATTTCAGGAAGACGTCGACGAGGCAAAACCTTTGTCGAAGTAGTCCCTGAGGTGGTTGAGTTGCGCAAAGCTCTTAGCGAATGCGATTTGTCCTATGAGCAACTAATCGATGTAGGCATACTGATTGGAACCGACTTTAACCCCGAGGGCATCGATGGTATAGGACCTAAAACCGCACTCAAACTCATCAAACAACACAACAACCTCGAAGCCGCTTTACCTTACATAAAAAATGCCACGTTTCCCTGCGAACTCCAGTTAATACGACAAGAATTTCTAAATCCCAAAACCACCGACAACTATACCCTTAACTGGAAAGATCCAAACGAGCAGGGCCTTATCGATTTTATGTGCGGTGAAAAAGAATTCGGAGAGGAACGCATCAAAAAATCCATAGAACGCATGACCGCAGGAAGCAAAAAAGCAAAAAGCAAAACTTCCCTGGAAAAATGGTTCGGGTAGGCTTGGCAGAAACTCTGGTTATTTTACTGTGACTGATTTTGCTAGGTTACGGGGCATGTCGGGGTCGTAGCCTTTTTCCACAGCTGTGTAGTATGCTAGTAACTGGAGCGGTACTGAGTAGGGTATGGGTGAGAGGACTGCTGGGATGTCTTTGGGTACTTCAATGTAGTCTTCCGCTAGGTTTTTGATGTCTTGGTCGCCTTCTTCGATTATGGCTATTATGTGGGCGCCTCGGGCTTTCATTTCCATGATGTTGCTTATGGTTGTTTTGTGGGTGTCGTCTTTGGGGCACACAAACACTACTGGAAAGCCGTCTTCGACTAGGCTGATTGGGCCATGTTTGCTCTCGCCTGCGGGGAATGCTATGGCGGGGATGTAGGCGATTTCCATGAGTTTGAGTCTGCCTTCAAATGCGGTTGCGGTGCTAATGCCTCGACCTAGGAAGAAAAAGATTTTTGAGTCGCTATACTTTTTGGCTAATTGCTTGATTTTTTCTTCCTGGGTTGTTACAATGGTGTCTACTACATTTGGGAGTTCTTGGAGTTTTTCTTCGAGACAGTCGATTTCATCTTGTGAGATTTTGCCTCGTTTCTTGGCTAATTTTAGGGCTAGTTGGGCTAGAACAGAGAGTTGGGATGTGAAAGTTTTGGTTGCTGCAACGCCGATTTCCGGTCCTGCTTGAGTGCCGATGTAAACGCGGCTGATACGTGTAAGTGTAGAACCAATCACATTGGTTAGACTTAGTACTGTTGCGGCTCTTTGTTGGGCGCAGGCAACTGCTGCAATGGTGTCAGCGGTTTCACCTGATTGGCTCACAGCAAGAATTGTGCTGTCGATGTTGACGGATTTGCCGTGTTGTTCTAAGAATTCTGAGGCATACACCGGATAGGTGGGTAGATATGCTAGTTTTGAGAACATGTATGATGCTGCTAGGCAGGCATGGTAACTGGTTCCGCATGCGACTAGGAATACTTCGTTGGCGCGATCCAGAAAGGTGCACAATAAGTCAAGGTAGTGATCTTGGATGCGTAGTGTGTTGCGTAAAACTTGGGGTTGTTCGTGGATTTCTTTAATCATAAAATGTGGATAGCCTTGTTTGACTGCCATCTCGGGGGTCCACTCGATGGTGATGGGCGTTCTTGTGATGGGGCTTGCGTCGCTTATTTTTTTGATTTCATAGCCCTCTGCGGTGAGGATAACCAGTTCGCCGTTGTTTATCATAACGGCTTGGTTGGTGACTGATAAAAATGCTGGAACATCACTTGCGCAAAAGACGCCTTGATTGTTGATGCCTATTACTAGGGGGCTTTCATTTCGGGCGCAGATGATTTTGTTTGGTTCTTGGGTGGAGAGTATGGCAAATGCATAGGAGCCCTCGATGCGTTTGAGGCTTTCTAGGACTGTTTGTTCAAAGGTGAGTTTGGGGTTTTGTTTTTGTGTTTCCTCTATTAGATGAGCCATAACTTCGGTGTCTGTTTTTGAGACAAAGGTGTGGCCGAGGTTTTGGAGTTCGGCTTTGAGTTCTAAAAAGTTCTCAATGATGCCGTTGTGAACTACCACTATGTCGCCTTTGCAGTCGGTGTGGGGGTGGCTGTTGATTTTTAGTGGTGCTCCATGTGTTGCCCATCGGGTGTGACCGATGCCTATGTTGCCTTCTAGGTTGTTGAGGTCTAGGCGTTGGTGGACTTCGTCAATTTTACCTTGGTCTTTTTTTATTTGGATTTCTTTGTTGTTTAGTGTTGCAATACCTACTGAGTCATAGCCTCTGTATTCGAGGCGTTTTAGAGAAGTATGAATTATGGGAGCTGCGTTGCCCTCTTTTAGAACGCAGCCAAATATTCCGCACATGACATTAACCTTTGATGTTTTGTCTGGCAATGGTTGATCTGGATTGCTATTAAGGATTTTTACAATATTCCTTTGACCACTAAAAACTTTTTTTTAGCTGTTTGGGCTTATTTCAAACCATACCCCCGCCTGCGCTCTGCAACAGAGTACAGATTTAACAAACCCCTAAAAATAATTTTTTTATAGTCCCCACCCCACTAGATATGATGATGATACGCATGGACAAAAAACTACTGCTCCTCAAAAACGACAACAACACTCAACAAGCCAAAGAAATCAACATCCTCCCCGCCGCCCAACTAAAAACCATCCTTGGTAGCCTCAGCTGGAAAATCCTCACCCTGCTCTCCCAAAAAGAAATGTACCCTCTCGAAATCGCAAAACAACTAAACATGCACGAACAAAAAATATACTACCACATACGTAAACTCGCCAAAGCCAACGCCATCACCATAACACGCGAAGAAAAAAAGAAAGGCGCCACCGCAAGATACTACCGCACCACCTCCCAAGCATTTGGCACAGAATTTCCAAATGGATACCACCCCATCCAAAACCCCTGCACCCTAGACCTAAACAACACCCTACAAGACTTCTTCAAAGAATTCATCCACAACAACACCTTTGATGGCAAAATCGTAGTCGGTAGCCCCCAACCCCACGGCCCCTTCAAAACAAGCGCCCGAGACGGACACTACGCCGCACACCTAGCACTATTTCTAGGACAATTCACCCGCCTGCCAACAGAATTCGCAGTAAAACTCGACGTCGACGTCAAAGCAGAAAAAGAAGAAAAAAACAACCTCATCCTAGTTGGCGGCCCCGGAACCAACTTTTTAACACAAGAACTAAACGAACACCTCCCCATAAAATTCAACATGCAATCATCCCAACAAGGCTTCCTCTTCGGCGGCCTATCATCAAAAAAAACCGGCCAAACCTACACCTCCGACGTAACCGGAATAGTCGCCAAAATCATAAACCCCTGGGACCCCACCAAACGCATTATAGTCCTAGCCGGCAACAAAGCCGTAGGAACCAAAGCCTGCGTCATCGCACTCACCAACCTCTGGAAAAAAACCCTAGAAAAATACCACGGCCAAGACACATTTGCAACCGTAATCGTAGGCTTTGATCTAGATGGCGACGGCAAAGTCGACTCCATTGAGGTCCGAGAATAATGCCCACCAAAAAAACCCTCGAAACCATCTGGGCCTACGGACACAAAAACCTCCAAGCGACCCACCCCACCACACTAATGATCACCAAAGACCACCATCTCCTACCCTCAGGCAACTGCATAGTCGCAGTAGCAGCCAATAAAGCTGCACCAGACCTAAACCCAGAATTCAAACACGCTCTAAACCAACCAAACGCCAAACTAACCATCCTAATTGAAGCAGACAATACAAGCGAAACAATCGTAGCCTCAGGCTCAACCGAACTACAACTAACCCATCTGACGGATTTAGTAATTAGAAAAAGCCCCTTTGTCTGTAGCCGTACCCTAGCCATCCAAGCAGATAAAGCCTCAAACAATCTCTCAAGAACCCTCATAGAAAAACTGACAAACCCCCAACAAAAAATCAAAATAACCCTAACCATCACAACGCCCTCATAACATTACCTATCAACCAACATCACCACTATAGACACAATAACTGATAGTGTAAAACCCTAAACGGTGAGTCACTGAATTTGTACGTCTAAAACAATCTGGGACTCAAACGGTGCTGTTTCGCGTATACTTCGAGCTTGAAGAAGTGCCTTTACGGTTTTACCGTTGTGTTCTACGGCCTCTGTGAACCGTTGCACAAGATTATCCACACTATCCGGCAAACGCACAAACCCATAAAAATGAACTATACCCCCCGAGGGTTTAATGGCACAGCATGCGGCATCAACAAAATCTATGGCTGTTTCAGGTAAATTCATAATAACCCGATCAGCAACCCCGCAAAGTTCACCCGATGCGATTTCTCTGGCATCCGCACAGACAGGAAACACGCGATCAGCAACCTTGTTGACCTTGACATTGCTTCTAAGCAACTCTACCGCATCAGGATTCAAATCAACCGCATAAACCCTCGCCTCGGGTTGCCGCTTGCCTATCAATACCGCAAACGGACCCACACCCGCAAACAAATCCACCACAACCTCTCCGGGTTGCACCTGTGCCGCAACCCGTTCATGTTCATGACTCAGCCGAGGTGAAAAATACGCTTTTGCCACATCCACATGATAGACCCAACCAAATTCTCGATGCACCGTACTGGTTTTCGCTTCCCCTGCAATGAACTCATAATCCCGAACACGATAAACCCCGCTTATGTCCCCTGCTTTGGCAAGCACCGTTTTTATATTCCTATGAGTCTCCAAAATGGTTCTACCAATTAGACCCTGATGCACTTTGAGCAATGGCGGAATATCAATGATAACTATATCACCCACTATATCAAAGGCTTGAGGGAGAATCGCCAGCAAATCTTTTGGCAACTGATCTTGGAGCGCTTGAGTGAGAGTTTTTGAGGGTTGCACCTTTTCTTCAAACACTCCCTCTTCAATGATCAGCGAATCGAGTTCACTTAGGGTTACCTTGGAAGATGTTTCTTTTTTTAGCATCTCTATTTCAGTTTCTGTGGGATAGTGCAACAAGGGGATTAGCAGGCAATCGGTTTTTCTGCTTATGATTAACGATTTATCAATCAGTCTCATTTTAGTTGCTAAGGCAATGGTTTTTTCTCCTTGATTCTTGAGTACCTTTAGACAAACCGCAGTTTTAGCCATATACCTCATCATCATTATCAGTTGCTGTTTTCTCAATTCGATAGAGGCTGTTATGTTTGGTTAGATTGAATTTAACGTTTAACATTTTTTCCATAAGCCAGATGTTTGCTTCGATGTGTTCTGTGATACATCTGGTTAGAAAAACTGATCGCCCTTCTGAGAGTGCTATGTAGGGAATTAACATATCTGCCAAAAACTCATCAACCGTGGGCTGAGTCGTTAATTCTGTGCTTAGAGTTTGTGCGGCTTCTCTGCCAACATCCTCTGCCATTTTTTGTATTTCCCCAATGGCATCTGCCCCAATGATTACATCAGTATCGGTTTTTGCCCACAAGGTGATGGAACTGCCCTTCTGAATGGGATTTGACTGGTCGTTTATGATTCCAATATCGGTTGGGTAGCCGATTTGTGCAAGGAAACTCTGGGCCGCTTTAGCTTGACGTTGGGCAACCTCTCGGTTAGCAAGAAATGTGCACACCGAAACTCCTCCTATCGTTTTGAGGTTACCAAACGCTTCTAATACAAACGGGTTTAGATGGGGATTGGGTTTGACTGTTAGGGTTGCTTCGCCTGCGCCTTTGGGATAGTACCCATACTTCTGCACGCTAATCTGGGCGCTTATACCCATTTTTGTTAGTGATGGTAGCAATATGTTGCGCAGATAGTTGATGGTCGGGGCGTTGCGTGTGTCAGTGCCGCCTTTAGCCACATGTAACTGGACTGGTGTTTTGGCAAAGAGACAGATGGGCAGAGTGGAGAGAAACAGCATCGGGATGCTTCCTGCGGTTTCAATAACGGCTTCAAGGTTACCGCCTTGAATTTCTTTTGGTGTGAACCACAGTTCCTCTGAACCCAGCACAGCCCCTTTGAGCTCTGCATTGCAGAGTTTGGCTGCGGTGAGGACGGATTCAAGATGCTGATGTTTCAAGCCTGGATTGGGCCGTTTCTGGCGGATGTTGGTTATGTGCAACGCTTGGCCTCTAATGGTTGCTATGGCTACTGCGAGCCGCAGAATAGTTCCGCTTCCACTTTTCTGGCCTCCATCAATATCAATCATACTATTTCTCCTTTAGGCTAAAACAAGCAAAAAGCGGAAGACTGTTTAATTTATATATCGGGGTTTTTACGTTCTTGGAAGCATATGGGCTTATATGAATTGGAGATATGGCGAAATGGACGAAGTTTTAGAGTTACTTGATAAAACCGCTAAGCGGGTTCAAAAAACAGCAGATGAAACCAAAGAGGCCAGTTTGAAGCAAACTGCACACTATGAGCAACTACAACAACAACCTGAAGCTACCCAAGAACAGAAAATTAAAGCGTTTCTCAAAAAGACCTTGACACTTGACCGGCTGGAGCGGCTCAACTCCCAATTGAGTCTGTTGTATACGCTTCAGATTTTCGCCTTCAAAGTTAAGGTGCTCGAAGTCTCGGTTGATACGATAAAAGAACAATTGGTTAAATCAGGAGTCCTGCAAAGTGGAATCGAACTTGAGGATATAAAAAAGAACATTGACGCCCTAAAAATCCTAATTGAGGCACAGTACGAATCACTCAAAGAAATCAACGACTCCCAAAACAAACACTTAGACTACATCCACTAACTCTATTTCTTTTGTAGATGCTCTACTTGGGTATTTTGTTTTTATCTATCTGCTTAGCTTGGCTTTCTAATTGGTAGTTGATCTGGAAAAACTTGTCTTTTTGATTATGCGGTAAATAAGTTAACTGCGAGTTATGATTGGTTGTTTTTAAGTAATAAAAAGGGCGCTTGGCTGTTCAACCAAAAAGGTTGACTGCCTAAGGCTTATTGATTTATTAGTTTAGAGTTTTTCCCAGCTTGTGACTAGGTCGAGGACTTCTTGGCCTGCTTTTCCGCCGTAGCTTACGAGGCGATCCCGTGTGTCTTTTTGGGCAATGGCTGCTTTTTGGAATTCTTGCATCTGTGCTGCTTTGTCGGTGAGGTATAGAAGACCGTCTACGCCTGCGCGTGCCATGCGGACTGAAACTGTGAGTAGTTCGTTTGGGGTTGGTGTTTCTCTTGGGTCATCACCGGGGCCGATAACGTAGAGTGCTGCGTTTAGCTTGACGTCTTTGAAGAGTTTCTTAAAGCTGCGTGTGAGCATTTCCCAGTACCATGGTGTAGCATAGTTTTTGCTGAACATGACAACGAGGAATTCATCAGTTAGGGGTGCGAGGTCATCAAAGTTGACACCGAAGCGTTCATAGTTGGTGACGGGGTCTGGAAGGACACCTATGACAAAGGGTTTCTTTGCACGGTTACGGACACGATCGCTGACTTGTGCCATGTATTCTGTGACTTCTTTGCGTCTCCATTCATACCAGCTTAGGCCGCTTTTCTTTTGGAGGTCTTTGCAACGGGGGCAGATGCAGTGGCCGTGTTCTGCGAAGTGGATGCTGTTTAGCCATATGCCTTGGCTTTTGCGTGCGACTTCTTCGATGTAGTCTAGTTGTTCAGCACGGTGTTCGGGTTGTGTTGCACAGAGAACTTCCCAGCGAACGTTAAAGTTGTCGTTGGTTCTCCATGCAGGGCCCAATTCGGATTGGCTGATCCAATCAGGATGGACACGTGCTGTCACGTTGTCTCCGAAAATGGCGATGTTGCTGTGCATGTCTTCTTTGGGGGGCATTCGTCTGCCGACTTCGGGTTTAACTCGGAAAAGATCATAGTCGAAGCCTGGAACTTTCTTTGCTTCAAACATGTATGTGCCGAATTTCATTTGCGTCTACCTTTTTAGAACTCAAAACGTTTGGCGCGGTTATAAAGTTTTGCATGTAGTAAGGATTGCAAAACTTAAAATGCAGATTAGCGATTGCTTAAGATCTAGCAAACTCTTACACGCTTAATTGAAGGCACAGTAACCTTTTTTCCATCTAACAGACGGTAATTTATGAACTTATGTGCATTTATCTGACCGCAGACAGCTTATTTGTTTAAACTTAACAGAGATAATGAAAAACCTAAATGGCGAGTTGTAGGAATTCTCTTTATTGTTGTCGCAAACTTTTTAGGGCATATCCTACCGCAGATTATCACACTTTATAGGTGCAGTAATGAGTCCACCTCATGCTCAGCAGGGGTATTATCCAATAAGGTAATGTTGCTATGGGCCGCTTTGGCAGTTGTTGTCTTGGCTGTGGGTACTTTGTTGTACAGACACCATTGCCAGATTACCTCGTTAACGGCAATAGATTGGGTACTGGGACGCAGGGGTAGCTTTTTTGGCGGCGCTAGTATGACTTTGCGCATATTTACCACACCATTGTTTCTATACACAGTATAGGACACCTTATAATGTTAATCTTTAGTTGCCTACGGTAAGAGATGACGGAACTGGATGGTTCTTGATGGTTTAGTTATACAATTATCAACTTGGTGCTGTTGTCTATAGCTATGTTGTGCAGTAGTGAAAACAAGCTTTTTAATCAAGCAACATACCATAGTACCCAGAGGGAAAGGGATGCCCATTAAATATTTTGATGCCCCCGAAATCAAAAAACAAGTCGATCAGCTCGCAGAAGAATGTGAATTCTTCCATGTTGTGCCCCAATATGTATTCTGCGTCCGTAGCCGAGGTAGCAAAGCCAAACGCACCATCGCACGCATCCATGGCTTAGGCAAAATCTGGCAAGGCGTAATGAACACACCTCCAACATACATAATTGAGGTTATCTCAGAAATCTTTGATAAAATGGCCACAGAAGACAAAGAACGAACCCTCATACACGAATTGATGCACATCCCCGGAGGATTTAGCGGAGGTTTTCGTCCCCACAAAGGATATGTTGAGCGTAAAAACGTTGAACAAGTCTACAAAAAACTGCAAAACGATCGCCTAGCAAAACGACAAAAACTTTTCCCCTAACATTCTTCTATACAGTGCCGTTTAAGTTCAGCTGACGACCTAAAATTTTTCTCTGTAGCGCCAAAGTTTTTAAGTCCCGCTGATGCAATATCTGAAAGTTACATCATGTATAGCAAAAAAGCTATAGTATTATTGGCAAAGACACAAAAAAGCATTGCCACAGGCAGGTTACGCTTATGAAGCATATTATGAAGAGCCTAAAACATAACGGCATATATGTCCCGCCCTATGACCTAAAGGGCTTTAACATAAAAATCACAGGTCAAAAAATCAAACTAGCCGAGAAATCCGAACCTATGGCCGTTGCCTGGAACCGCCGGGTACTCTCAACAACCATCCCCCCTCCAGACAAGGTTTTCACCCGCAACTTTATGCACGAATTTCTCGACCAGCTAAAAAAAGAAAACCCCAAAGCAACCTACCTAGAAACTTTTATTCCAAAATACCTTGACGCCATCGAAAACCCCCCCGCGGCAAAGAAAAAAGATGGCGACCAAGCCCTCGAAGTGGACTTTAGCGAAGTACAAAAATTCATCATTGAGGAAAAAACCAAAAAAGACGCCATCCCCAAAGAAGAAAAAAAACACCAAGCCGAAGAACGCAAAGTCATCCGTCAAGAATACCGCGATAAATATGGCTACGCCGAAGTTGATGGCCAACGCCTCGAAGTCGCTAACTGGACTGCTGAACCCAGCTGTCTTTTTGCCGGACGCGGCGACCACCCCCAGCGCGGTCGATGGAAAGAAGGCCCCAGCCAAGCTGATATCACCCTAAATCTCTCCCCAGATGCCCCCAAACTGGAAAACTGGAAAACCATCTGGGAACCAGACAAAATGTATGTCGCTAAGTGGATTGACAAACTCACCGGCAAAGTCAAATATGTATGGTTTAGCGACACCGCCTTTCTCAAACAAAACCGCGAAAAAGAAAAATTCCAAAAAGCCGAAACACTGGGCAAACAGATCGGCACAATAGAAAAACACATCCTCAAAAACCTCGAAGCCAAAGACCTCGAGCGCCGCAAAGTCGCCACCGTATCCTGGCTCATCTTAGTGCCCAACATGAGGGTTGGTGATGAAAAAGACCCCGACGAAGCCGACACCGTTGGCGCCATCACACTTCGAGCTGAGCACATAAAAATAGCGGGTGACACGCTTCACTTTGACTTCTTAGGCAAAGACAGCGTACGCTGGGTAAAAGAATACAAAGCACCCAAAGCCGCCATAACCAACATCCAAGAATTCATGAAAGACACAAGCAAACAATACCTCTTTGAAGGTATTGACAGCAAAAAAGTCAGCCGTTTCCTCTCTGAGAAAATGCCCAAATTAACCGCTAAGGTCTTTCGTACCTGGAGATGCACCAAAACCGTCAAAGAAGAACTAGAAAAAAGCGGCGTCACCAAAACCGATCCCGACTACAAGAAAAACTATGCCGCAAAAATGGCCAACTTTAAAGTCGCCGAGGTCGCAAACCACAAACGCAAAATCCCCCCAACCTTTGACCAACGCGTCGCAGATAAAGAAACCAACCTCAAAGACCTCCAACAACTCCTCAAAGCCAAAAAGAAAGAAGGCAAAAAAACCGAATCCCTCGAAACCCGCATCGAACGCGCCAAACTTGACTTGGAACTCACCAAACTTACCCGCGAATACAACCTGGGCACCTCACTTAAAAGCTACATCGACCCAACTGCCTATGTAAAATGGGCAAAAAAAGTAAAGTTTGACATCGAAAAATTCTACCCCAAAACCCTGCGCAGCAAATTCAGCTGGGCCCTTGAACAACGAAAAACCGAGGCACCCTGCGAATCTGAGTGCATAACACCGTGAACATAAAACAAACTGACACAGGCGTCATTCTCACAATCTTTGTCAAACCCAACAGCCCCAAATTCAAAATTGAGCGAACCAACGACTACGACATCATCGTGTATGCCACCAAAGAACCCCAAAACGGCAAAGTCAACCGAGAAATCCTCAAAGAATTCACCAAACTCTTCCACACCCAAACCGAACTCATCTCCGGACTAACCTCCAAAGAAAAAAAACTCTACCTAAAAGACATCGACAAAAACACCATCGACAAACTCTTAAAAATTGACAAAAAAGTTATACAGCAAACGTAAAGGCCGATTACTATGACAACACATACCTTTACTTAAGTAATTGATGGAGTTTTATTGGTTTAGCTTCTGTAAAATTAAAATAAACGTGTCTACACCTTACTTGAGCTATTTAAGCGTCATGCAGGAACTCCTTATGAGCGATAGTCTTGACAAAAACAGGGTCATACCCCGAACGATGTCTACTCAGCATCCAGATAACGCAAGCAATCCTGAGTGGAACAAAGAAGATGTTATACACGGCAACACAGAGGTTCTTGAGGCCTACTACGCCTACAGTACTCTTGGTTGCCAAGAAGTCATGTGGGACTCAGAGGGCAAAGACACCGACACCCGAGTCTCTCGCAAACTACTCCAAAAATACTGGGACTACTTTGCCAGCCACACCATTGGCGAGGACGTGTTTCTCACCTACCGTATTCCCAACCCAAAAATTGAAGGTGCAGAAAAAAAGATAATTGTGGAAACCCTCCAAAACATCCCCGTCGCCTCTGACGTCGCCTCGATGGTGTATAAGCGCGAAATAACCCCCATATTTGAGGTAATTCTACCCTTCACAACCGAAGCTAAAGAAATCATTATGCTCTTTAACTATTACAAAAAAGCCATAGTCGCCGCCGAAGACGCACCCCTCTACGAATCCACAACGGTCAAAGACTGGATCGGAAACGTCAAACCCAAAGCACTCAAAGTCATTCCCCTAGTTGAAGACTTTGACAGCATACTCCACGTAGACAACATTGTACTACCCTATCTAAAAGCAGTCAAACCCAAGCAGCAACGAGTTTTCATCGCACGCTCCGATCCCGCTCTAAACTATGGCTACATCTGTGCCATTTTACTCACAAAAATTGCCCTAAGCAAACTAAAAGCCCTAGAGAAGCAACACTGCGAAATCCACCCCATCTTGGGAGTAGGCTCAAAACCCTTCCGAGGCGCCCTCTCACCCGATAACATTGATAATTTCCTTGAAGAATACAAAGGCCTCTCAACAGTCACCATCCAATCCGCCTTTAGATACGACTACCCAGCCGAGCAGGTCAAAGAGGGCATTCAAACCCTAAACCAACGCCTCCCAAACAGTAACCCCGAACCCATCAGTGCTGAGGAAGAAGAAAACCTCATAGGCATACTGCACAAATGCCGACAACACTATGAACACCAAATCGAAGCCCTAGCCCCCATCATAAACAGCGTCGCAGTCTATGTGCCTCCGCGCAGAGCCCGCAAACTCCACATAGGCCTATTTGGCTACAGCAGATGCGTCGCTGGCGTATGCTTACCCCGAGCCATCTCATTTGCCGCCGCACTCTACAGCATCGGTCTCCCCCCCGAGTACATCGGCGCAAAAGTCCTAACCACCCTAACCGAAAAAGAATGGAGCACCCTAAACAAACACTACATCAAAATGAACAACGACCTAAAACAAATGGGTGAATACGTCTCACTAAGCAACATAAACATGCTACTAGAGATGAGCCACACAACCGCCAAACGCGCCGGTATGAGCGAAGAAAAACTCAAAGAAGCCCTAAACGCACTCTTAGAAGACCTAACCACCGTTGAGCAACAACTAAACTTTAAACTCGGACCCAAAGGCATAGCCCAGCGCAAACATGAAAACTTTACCAACAACTTTTTACTCTCCTATCTGCAAAAACAAGATACCGAAGCCAAAACCGCTCTGGTCGAATCAGCCAAACTCAGAAAATGCCTAGGCTGATCTCAGCCTCTTTTACCCAATAAGTTGGTTTATGCCAACTGATTTATTTTCTTTGTTTAACAATTTTTTCTACATTATTGTCTGTGCCGATGTAGGCGATGTCTGTTAAGCCCACAAAAAAGCCTGTTTCAACTACGCCGGGTATCATTTTGATTTTTACTGCAAGATCAGCAGGGGTTGCTATCTCGCCAAAGTAGCCATCAATAACTGCGTTGCCATTGTCTGTTAGGATGGGGCCCAGTTTGCCTTTTGCTTCCCGTACAACCGGTTTAGCTCCCAGCTCAATGAGTTTGTACTTGACTGGGGTGAGTGCAAACGGAATGACCTCAATGGGCACAAACTGATTATTTGCACCTAGATGGGTTGCTTTTTTGTTTTGGTCGGCTATGATGATATTTTGTTTGGAGGCGGCGGCAACAATTTTCTCACGCGCCAAAGCGGCTCCTCCGCCTTTGATTAAGCAAAGCTCTGCGGTGAGTTGATCCGCGCCATCTATGGTTACATCGATTTGAGGGTGTTCCTCAAGGGTGGTGATGGGAATGCCGCAATCAACCGCAAGCTGAAACGCCTGATAACTGCTAGGTATCCCTTTGATATTGCAGAGCGCTTGGGTCTTTATTTGCTCCCCCAGTGCTTCTATGGCTAAAGCTGCAGTGCTTCCACTACCCAATCCCACAATAAAATGGTCTTTGACATGTTTCACCGCTTCTAGGGCGGCCTTTTGCTTTTGTTCAGTAATAGCGTCCATTAACCTTCAATCTCCATCTGACCTAATCGATCGAGCACTTTTTCTACATCACTACGAATCGTCTCAATACGGCGCTCCGCCTCAGTTTTAGCAGTGGGTTTCTCCTCCGGCGGCTTACGCTTCTTTATCACAGGTTTGCGCTCACTGGATTTAGCCACCAAAACCGTCTCCTCCGACTCTTCCTCCTCTTCTTCGGCTTCTTCTTCTTCATCTTCGACATCATGCATCTGGATGGCTCTTGTTGGAATTGTTCGGATGGGGATTTCTCGGATAGGTTTAACATCAATGCGGGTGCGGAGTTCTTCAACTTTACTTGTTAATTCACCAAAGCGCTCACTGAAGAGTTTCATAAGATCTTCCTGCATACCCTCCAATTCATGGAGTGCAATGATAGACTCATCTTTAGCGATGGAGTCTTTGATGATATTCATGCGTTGCTTGTAGCTACCGGCGAGTTTTTCTCTCTCTGATTCAGTAATTTTGCCTTCTGCTTGGGCTTCATAGAGTCGTCGAATTGCATCACCTAAAATTTCCCGCTCTAAATCAAGCATGCGCAACTCATCTTTAGCGCTAGATGCCATTGTCCCTTGTACACTCTTAGAGAGCCTAAAGGGCATTGGCGTAGACAAACTGGTATATTGTAAATCAATTGCTGAGGGCTGAGGTTGTGCTTGAGGTTGCACTTGAGCTTGAGCCTGTGGCTGAGTTTGCGGCTGAGGTTCTATTTTAGCTACAGGGGATTTTTTGTTACGGTTTTGGTACATGGCATAAATAACTGTGCCGCAGATGATGATCATCACTACTGAAAGTGTCACCACGATTATAGGATCATCAAACCAAGCCAAACCTGCCATCCTCGGTATCTGATATAGCGCCATGCGTATATTAGTCATATCCTAAATTCTACTTCTTTTAAGCCTCAATTACACTTTGGGCGATGAGTTGATTATTAAGTTAACTGTGGATTAGAACATGTCTCTTCTGGTGGGTTTGTTGATGTATTGTTTTGTCTGTTTGTCTTTTGGATATTGTGCTCATGTAGCTGTTGCAAAAATTTAGGGTGAGTTACATGGTCAAAACATCGCCACAAAATACTCTCTACCTTCCATGCTCCAAATACGGTTGATCTGCTTCCAATCATTTTTCTGTAATAACTGCATGTTAATCTCCTCATGCGCCTTATGTTGCTCTAAATTGGCGTTTCAACATTCAAATCTGATAATCCCAAACTCTTGTCATGTGATTCCAGTTTTCCTATTTTTAAATAGTGGGTTGTTTTTGTGCGGGTGGGTTTGGTGTTGTTTTGTTTTTGTTTTATACTGCTATATGGTTAGTAACAAGCAAGTCTCCAGCCAACTACTATGTAAAATGAGTGAAAAGGAGTTTCAGCGGGGGTAGTGAAAGAACTCCGGGGTTAGATTTTTTTGGTTTGGGTTGCTGTTTTTAGGGCTTCTACACCTGGGAGTTTTTTACCCATTAAGAACTCGGTTACGGCACCGCCTGCGGTGCTTATGTAGCTGAATTTTTTGGTTAAACCATATTCTTCGATAACTGCGATGGTGTTTCCGCCGCCTGCTAGGCTAAAGGCATTGCTGTTGGCAATAGCAGTTAGAACGCCTTTGGTGCCTGAGTTAAATTGTGGGTTTTCATAGACCCCCATGGGTCCACTGACAACAATAGATTTGGCGTTTGCGATTAGCTGAGCATATTCTGCTACTGTTTTGTTGCCTATATCCCAAATGAGGCACTCTGTGGGTAACTCTGCAAGGGTAATTTCGCATCGGTCGCCATAGATGTTGACGGCTACATCGCTTGGCATCTCTATGTTTTTGGGATACTGTTCAATTAGTGCTTTGATGCCGGGGAGGTATTGGATTAGTTCTTTTTGAGCTAGATAATTCATTGTAGTTTTGCCTAAATTGATGTTTTTTGCTGCTAAGAACAGTTGGGCTGTCACTCCGCCTACCAATACATAGTCGGCGATTTGGTTGCTTAACACATAACGACTAATTTCAAGGCTGTCCTCCGCTTTAGACCCGCCCATAATATAGATACAGGGATGTTCGGGTTTTTCTAGGGCTTTGCTTAGTGATTTGAGTTCATGTTCCATGATACGTCCAGCGGCTGAGGGCAGAACAGCAGTGAATCCAACCATGGAAACATGGCTTCGATGGGCTGTTGAGAATGCATCACTAACAAACAGATCCGCCAGAGGCGCTAAGTTCTGTACTAGAGGCGTTTTGGCTTGTTGTTCGGGGGTGCCGTTTTTGGTTTCTCCGTCCCAGCTGCGAACGTTTTCCAAAACTAGAATCTCTCCAGGTTGGAGTTTTTTAATTGCACTTTGGGCTTTCTCGCCAAACACATCTTCAATGTATTTTATGGGGCATTGGAGGATATTTTGAAGTATCTCGGTGTGGGTTTTGAGTGTGGTGTAATCGTCATCGCCTTTGCGTCCTTGATGGGTTATAACTACGACTTTGGCACCTTTTTGGGTAAGTTCTTTTAGGGTGGTTTCTGCATATGCTCTTATACGTACGTCGCTGGTTACTTTTTTGGTTTGAGGGTCAATTTCTGAGTTAAAGTCTACCCGTACAAGTACTGTTTTGTTTTTTACCTCGAAATCATCTAGTGTGTGGTAATTTGCCATAGTGCTCCACATAGCCTTGTAGTTTTGACTAAAAGCAAAAAGGGATATTAAGATTATTACTTGCAGTACTAAAATTAGAGGTTGGCTTTTTTGCCAATTAACTCGATAAAGTCTACCATGCGGTTGCTAAAGCCCCATTCGTTATCGTACCATGCGAAGATTTTTACAAAGTTGCTTTTTTCTCCCAGAACCATGGTTAGGCCTGCGTCAAAGACGCTGCTGTAGGTGTTGTGCAAAACATCGCTTGAGACGATGGGGTCTTCGGTGTATTGGAGGATGTTTTTGAGTTGGTTTTCTGCGGCGGTTTTCATGGCGGTGTTGATGTCTTGTTTGGTGACTTCTTTGCCTAAAACACAGGTTAGATCCACGATGGATACATCAGGGGTTGGTACTCGTAGGGAGTATCCGTTCATTTTGCCTGCGCATATGGGGAGGACTTCTCCTATGGCTTTGGCAGCGCCGGTGCTTGTGGGGATGATGTTTATGGCTGCGGCGCGGGCGCGTCTTAGGTCTTTGTGGACGAGGTCTTGGACTTTTTGGTCGTTTGTGTAGCTGTGGCAGGTGGTCATTAATGCTTTTTCTATCCCAAAGTTTTCTGCTAAAACTTTGCTTATTGGGGCTAGGGCGTTTGTGGTGCAGCTGGCGTTGCTTAATATGTTGTCGGTTTGGGGGTTGTAGGTGTCTTCGTTGACTCCTAGAACGATGGTTCGATCTGGTTTTTCTGCGGGTGCACTGATGAGGACTTTTTTAGCGCCCGCTGTTAAATGCTTAGTTGCTCCCTCGTGGTTAGTGAATAATCCTGTGCTCTCAACGGCTAAATAGACTCCCATTTGGTTCCACGGCAGATTTGCTGGGTCTCGTTCTTGGATACATTTGAGCACTTTACCGTTAACGACTAGATCATTACCCTCTACTGTAACGGTGCCTGGAAAGCATCCGTGCACGGAGTCATATTTTAAGAGATGCGCATTGGTTTGTGCATCCGCAAGATCGTTAACTGCTACAAAATCAATATTTGCTTTTTTTTCAATGGCGGCTCGATAGAGAAGCCTGCCAATTCTGCCAAAACCATTAATTCCAACTTTGATAGCCACTAGCATCATCACCATTCTAACATAAATCTAATTAAGACTCTGAGATTCTAAGTTTATTAGTTTTTCGAAGACCAAACAGTGCAATGTGTAAACCTGACTGAATTACCGCGGCCAATAAATTTGGGGTAAGGCGATGGTTAGCTCTTGTTGATGGTTGTTGTGTGTTGTTTGTTGTCTATTCTGCAGATGGAGTAATCAAATTTGGGTTGGATTGTTGGTGATGTTGCTTGTTTTATTATAGTGTAATATCTGAGATTTATTTCAATGGTGTGCGCAGTTTTGTGTTTGATGCTGTGCTGTACTATGGGTATTTGGGCTAAATGCGAAAATAGTGTTATATATAAGTAAGCCCTTTCCAGTTTTTCTAAAACGGGGTTTGGCATGTTCCATTTTAGTAAAAAGGGGTGCCTATACGGACTAGTTTTCGGTTTGACATTTACAATTTTAGTTTTTATGTATTTACGCAGATTTACAATGTTTGAGTGGCAATGGATCTATTTGGTATTTCTTATCTATGGCGCAATCGCTCTGGGGGTTCCACTTTTCCACCTAACCGGAGCTTATCTATACAAACCCGTACCCGATCAAGGCTACCGCCCAACAGTAAGCGTCATCATCCCGGTGTATAACGAAGAAGATAACATATCCAACACCATTGACTCTATTATTGCCTCAGAGTACCCCAAAGATAAACTCGAACTATTGGTTATTGATGACAAAAGCAAAGACCAAACTCTAAATGTGATTAACAAAAAAAGGACTCAGCACAATTTCAAATTAATTACTCATGAACAAAACCTAGGCAAACGCCATGCCTTGGCCTCGGGCATTAAACAAAGCACAGGCGAAATAGTCGTCTGCATAGACAGCGACACCATCGTCAAACCCGACACCATAAAAATGATGGTCCAACCCTTCATCGATAAAAAAGTCTACAGCGTATGCGGCAACACCATTGTTGGCAATGAATCCCACCCCCATGTCGACACCATAATGAGTCGATTCCAAAAAGTCTGGTACGCCGGAGCTTTTAGACTACGCAAAGGCGCAGAGAGCCTCTTTAGCATGGTCCTCTGTTGCTCAGGCGTCCTATCTGCATATCGAAGAGAAAAACTTGAAAAAGTTGTCGATGAACTGCTAAATGAAAAATTCTTCGGACGCAAAGTCAAATCCGGCGACGACCGACGCCTAACCAACTTAATGCTACGCATGGGCGGCAAATCAGTCTTCCAATCCACCGCCATGGCCTACACCATCGCACCCCACACCCTCAAAAACTTTGTCAAACAACAACTCCGCTGGGGCCGAAACTCAGTTCGAGGCATGATCTTTGCCTCCAAATTCTTCCACAAACGAGATCTCACCCAAAAAATCGTCTTTTACATAACAACCTTTGTAACAATTACCGCCCCCTTCACATTTATCGCAAGCATAGTCGGCCTAGTACTCTCAGGTAGCATCGAATGGGCAGTTGTCTACGTATTAGGCCTCATGCTAACCTCAACCCTATTTGCCCTAACCGACAAACTCTTAGTGGACTACTTTACATTCAAAGACATCGCCTACCGCGTATTCTTCTTCACCATCATGTTCATCGTCACCTTTGTCTACCTATACGCCTACATCACACCCTGGGAAGGAACAAGCTGGGGCACACGCTAAAACAAAAACCCACCAACCGAATAAATAAGCCGACCCAACTCCAAATCCCCAACCAGTCTGATACAAACTTCAAAAGTATCCTATTCTACAGTAACTAAGAGAAACGGAGAAAGCTTTAAGCCTCCAAACCATACCCTACCTGTGAATGCTTTGCCCCGCGAATTTATCCTCTTCTCACGCATGGGAAAAACCGACCCAAACTTTACCAGCCTCCACGACGCAGGCCGCCTTGACATAGTGCATGAATGCATCATAAGTAGCCTCTTTCTCTCCCACGGCCTACGCCGAGACATCACCTTCCATGCAATTCTAAACGGCGCCCCAAACCCACCCCAACACATCCAAATAAACGGCGAAACCCTCTATGATGTCCGCACCAACATAGAAACCTGGCAACAAATCCTCAAAAAAACCCTCGCCGGCAAACCCCACCCCGGCATCACCAAAGACAAAACCGCCTTTGAAACCCTGCTAAAAAACAAAGCCCAAACCCACCAAATATATGTCCTAGAAGAAGACGGCCAAAACATAACCGACCTCAAATTCCCTCCTAATAGCCTCTTTATCTTAGGCGACCATGTCGGTTTGCCCAAAAAAGCCGAAGACTTCGCCCTGCGCTTTGGCGAAAAAATAAGCCTCGGAAAAACACCCTATCTGGCCGCATCATGCATAACCATCATCAACTACACCCTAGATCACCAAATAAATCAAGCCTGTCTCTTAAAATGCTCCCAACCCCGCGCCACAACCGGCACTTCTTTTCCATCCAAATCAAGCCTGACCTGTTGAGTGCTGGTTGCTTTACCTATGGGGATCAAACAACCCCCAACAGCTTGAACTCGCGCCTGCGCCTCAACCCACCTAGATGGCGTAACAGTTAAAACTAATTCATACTCCTCCCCTCCATAGAGCACTAACTCTGCCGGATCTAACCCATTCTGAATCGCAAATTCCTCTGCTTCAACTGCAACCGGCAAGCGGTCAAGCAAAAAACCAACTCCACTCTGTTGCGATAGTTCATGTATGCTCCAAGCTAATCCGTCGCTGGAATCAATCGAAGCCGAAACATAACCTCCACACAACGCCAACCCCTCACACAACCGTGCCTTAGGATTATAAACTGCATCAACCAACTTCTTACGCATCTCCTCTGGAGCTTGGCAGTCCCTCAGAAGCAAACGCAGACCCGCAGCAGATTTTCCAAACAACCCCGTCACCGCTAAAATATCTCCTACTTTAGCTCCACTGCGCAACGTTGGATTATTGAGGGTTGTACCAAAAACTGATATGCTGATGATTAAATCCGAAGTTTCATTAGTGTCACCCCCAATCACATATGCACCATATTCCCGTGCCCCAGCGTTTAGGCCCTCCGCAATTTCTGTCACCGCCTCCTTTGTTGCCAATGCTTTAGGTAAACCAATTGCCGCTAAAACTGCTGTGGGAACAACACCCTTGGACGCTAAGTCACTAACATTCATAACAATAGCTTTACGAGCAACAGCAAACAAACTCATACCCATAGGAACATCTGTTTTTCCCACAAGCATATCAGTTTTGAGAACAGCAGTTTGTGTACCTAGACTTATTGCGGAAACATCGTCGCCAAAAGGTACCGGCATATCTGGCATAGGCGTTAAGCGCGATTGAATTATCCGGATTATTTCATGTTCACCAAGAGGATTGCTAGACATGCTCTCGCCATGGCTATGTGACGGCTGGAGAGATTTAAGAATTCGCTACTTCCATAGCAAGTCTCTTTTATACTGTTCCTCTGGTCAGACTGTATATCCGTTTTATTTGGTAGACTGCTAATTTAGCGCTATCAGTTATTTGGCTGGGTCTGCAAATTATTTTTCTAACTGTCTACTGGAAAATGCGCCAAAAAAAGAAGAAGGGGTTGTTTGTGCTGTTTTATGGTCTTTTTTTGATTGCCATTAGAAGAATTGCGGCTATAATTATTATAGTGACAATGATTGCGGCTACGCCTGATAGGATGTAGGTTTCGATGGGTGGGAGTGTGATTTGTTCTTGGGGTTCGGGTGTTGGGGCTGCGGGGTCAACGGCAAATGAAGAGACTGCACGTGAGGGCCAGTAGGATTCGCTGCCTGCAAATGAGGCGTAGACTGTGTATGCTCCTTCGATGTCTGGTTTCCAGTTAAGACTAAAGAATCCATCCGTGGTTGTTGTCTTGCCGATTTCTCGATAGTTGCCATTTGCATCAACGACGCTTAGGGTGACTGGTACACCAACGGTGTTGGTTGGGCGGGGTTTTTGCATATAGACGTATTGCATCCATTCGCCTTGGCTCTCATCAGAGACTGCGGGGACGCCTGAGGGGAATTTTGCTGCTTGCTCTGCTTGTTGGGTTCCTGCCGAAATGTCCATGACGGTTCCTCTGATTACTACCGAGTTGCCTATGGTGGTTGAGGTCATGGGGGCTTCGACTGTTGTTGTGCTTGGGCCTTTGCCGATTGCGGTGAGTTGGTGGTTGTAGCAGTTATTAGATACATAGGTCCCGTCTGCGACTGCGGCGAAGGTGCGTCCTGGGAAGCCTCCGTAGCTCATTATGTTCCAGATTTCTTCGCCGGTGGTTGCGTTTAGTGCCCGTAGTTTTGCGTCTTTCCAGAGTGGTGAGTCCGGTGAGTGGTCGCCTGTTTCAACATATACTTTGCCATCTGCGATTAGGGTGATGAATTGGGGGTAGTGTCCATAGGCTGTTTGGAAGCCTGAGTATGTGCTGTTTTTGGGGTTGGATGGGTCGTTGCCATTTGTCCACAAAAGCGAGCCGTCTTTGGTATCATAGCTATAGACTGTTCCACCCATACCTGAGTGGTAGAGCCGCCCATCAGCAATCATGAATAGTTGCGCAGCAAAGGTTGTGTCAAAGTATTCATAGTCTGAGACATTTGCGACGGGTTTGGTTGTCCAGAGATATTTACCGGTATCTAGACTGTAGCCTTGGAAAACCATCGTTTCTTTGTCCCGTAGAACAAAAACACGATTTATGGGATCCACCGTTGGTTGTCTTCGAGTAACACCCTCCGGCGCTGAGTAGTTTTGCATCCAAAGCAGGGTTCCGAGTCTATCTGGGTTTAGACTGATTGCCCACATGGTATAGGGGTTTGGCGTTTGGAAATCAGCAAATGAGGGGAAGCTGGTACTGCCCACAAGTACGTCCTCATATAGTGCAAATTGTGTTGAAGTGCCGGTGGGTATTGATGCGGGTATGGTGATGTTCCAATCATAGCAGGAAGCTAACCCTGCGTTTGCTGTTGCGGGTTGACCGACGGCAGTGCCTGAAACTGGCCAGATGACCTTTGAGGAGTTCCACTGAGCTAACCATCGGTTTGCAATGTTTAGTTGGTAACGTAAGATTTCTCCGTGGGGTCCTGTAATTGCTGTGCCTGAGGGAACGCCTGTGATGTTGATTCTGAGTTGTCCTGTAACGGGGTCGTATCCATATCCAAAGTTGTTTGTAAATAACATGCCTGGGGGAATGACGCCATGTTGGTTTTCACTGTTAAAGTCATAGATGTAGCCAAAGGTTGGTGCAGAGTTGCCGCTCACACCCATTTTGTCACTGTACCATAATTCTTCGCCTGTTTGCAAGTCCACAGCCATGTAGCCTCCGCCTGAGGGTGTGTTCTGTAGGGGTAAACTGTAGAAGAGTCTGCCGTTCATGATAATGGGATTAGCAAATCTTGCTTGGTATGCCATGCCTGAGAAGAACATGTTGCCCTCAAGGCCAAGGTTGCTTCCGCCTACAACTCCGCCTTCGTCAATCGATTTTGTCCAGAGAATATGTGCACTGTTAGGCGCGATGCCGTCAGGTTGGACTCTGATGCCGTTTGCGATTTTTGGATGGGCCTCACCTAGCCAATTAGATGCAATTGTCCACCAGTCAATGTTTTGCCCTTCAATGGGGCGTGACCAGTATTCAGTTGGAAGCGGGTAGCTAGTTCTTGCCTCTGGCACGGGCTCTTCTTGTACAGTCAATGTTATGCTTTTGCTTGTGGACCCTAAGAAAACATCATCTTTGTAGGTTGCTGAATTACTCCAAGTGTAGGTTAGATCTGGATAGCTAAAAACAAAGGAATATGTGCCGATTTCTTTGGGTGTGAATTGAACGGACTGTGTTGAGGTGGTGTCAGTAACAATAGGCCACGTCATGGTTTCGTTGTGCCCATCAGGATGGGTTATTATCAGCTTGTAATCTTTGAATCTGACTTCGTTTCCAACAGTAGCACCCGGTAAAACAAGACCTGCCCACATTACAACATTAACAGATTGTTCAACACCCACAGGATTGGGTGTGACAGATAGAAAAGCATAGGTGGGGATATTTACTGGCGGTGAGTGTGCAGTTGTGATAGGTAACAGTACTATTGATGTTCCAATGGTTATAATTAGAGATATTGCAATCAAAGTGGTCAATATTTTATTTTTTGATATCTGCAATTTTTTTTCTCTCCGATTTTTATTGAACTATTGAAGCGCTTGCTTCCATTATTCAATAGCTTAGATTTGCATCAAGCTGACATTTAACTTTTTGCAAGAGGATTCGGGCATGGTTTGCGCTAAAAATATTGTACCTATGTTGCATTTTACCTATAAACTCCCTAAAGGTTTCCTTTACTATGGTTCTGCTCAGCTGAGTGCTGTCTTTTTTGTCCAATCTCACAACTGTTGCGTTTTAACAGTAACTTTTATTTCATAGTTGCTGCGAATTTAGCCTTGAAACAGTGTGATGCCCCGATGGCTCAGCCTGGTAGAGCGGCTGCCTCGTAAGCAGCAGGCCGCGGGATCAAAGCCCGCTCGAGGCTCTTACTCTTTGAGTGCAAAGCCCTTCCCCATTTTAAGCATCCAAAAACCCAAAAACAACATAACAGTAACAGATGAACCCATCCACGACTACGAACAAAGACTCACAAGACACAAACGCAACATAAAACAACTACCAAACGGAGAAACCTCCCTACAATTTCTAAACCACCTAAACGCCCTAGGCCTCTCAACCGCCCGAGTAACCAAATACGCCACCCACCTACCCCCACTCCTACGCATAATAAACGCTGATCTAAAAACAATAACCAAACAAGACATCGAATGCGTAGTATCCACCCTAAATAACAGCCGCCAAAAAGAGTGGACAAAACACGACAAAAAACTAACCCTACGCAAACTAGTTCAATACGCCAAAAACGGTAGCTGCACCAAAGACACCCCCATACCACCCGAAGTAAACTGGATAAGTTTAACCGTAAAAGAAAAAGACTCCCGCGTAACCCCTGAGAACCTTCTAACACCCGAAGACTTTACTAGTATCATAAAAGCCACTACCAACAAACGTGACAAAGCAATGATCTACGTACTCTTTGAAGCCGCCCTAAGACCAGGCGAACTCTTAACAATGCAACTCAGTAGCATAACCTTCAAAGAAGAATACTGCCTAATCGCCGCAAACGGTAAAACAGGCATAAAACGAATACCCCTAGTCACCTCAAGCAAACCCCTAATAGACTGGTTAGAAGACCATCCAAACAGAAGCATTCCCGATGCACCATTATGGTGTTCTTTAGACCACAAACGTCAAGGTAAACGGTTAAGCTACAAACATTTCCGAGAAATAATAAAACGCTTAGCCAAAAATGCGGGCATAACAAAAAACATTTGGCCCTACCTATACCGCCACAGCTCCCTAACGTCTATGGCAAAAGTTTTCACTGAGTCACGTTTAGAACAGTTTGCAGGCTGGACATACGGAAGCAAAATGACACGCCGATACGTACACTTCTCCGCACGAGACCTAGAAGATGCCATACTAGAACTTCACGGACTAAAAACAACAACAAACAACACCAATTTAGCAAAACTACTGCCGTGCCCCCGATGTAGTGCCCAAAATCCCTTGGGAACCGTAAGATGTACAACATGCGGCATAATATTAGACAAAGAAACAGCCCTAAAATTTGAAGAAACACAAACACAAAAAGAAACAAACCTACAAGAAAAAAATTTGGAGCTACAAAAACGCCTAGAAAAACTAGAAGGAACTATCTCCGCTCTACTAAACACCACATCTAACAAGTTTTAATCCACCTCAGACTTCTTTAGCCTCATTTTTCCCTCTATTTTCTAGTAATAATGTTGATTTTTACTTGCCCAGTCAATCGTTTCACCATTTACAGGCCGATTTTTTAAACTGCAACCTGATCAGACTAACTAAGATAATTACGCTTTAGCAACTCATAGTTCAACTATCTATATGCGGCTTTTTTGGGTAATTGCCTTTTTTAAGTGATACTGATTAAGAAGAAGGAATTTTTTCGATGACTTTTTTAAGAAACCCCTGAAAGTCATCTAAGAATTCTCTGAAGGGTTCTTGTTCAACTTTCTGAAGCAAAAGCTTCTCCTCCTTACCCCACGTAAAAGACTCTAAACCTACAACAATTTTCTTTGTCTCAAAATGTTCCCTATACTTTTGATAGATATCCAAAGTGAAGCAAATCTTGTCCACAATTAACTCAAGCAAGTCCTCTAACTTTAGATTGTATTTTTTGCAGAGTAGATAGATGTCTAAAAAGTCACGTGCTTTAACGCCTTTGCGTGTAAGAACAGAACGCACTTTCTCACAAAGTATCTCACGAGTGTCATATACATACATGTTAATGGTTTGGAAATATTCAGTATAGTCTGAGAACAGAAAAGATAGCTCTTCACTCTTTTTGCAAGGTAATGCGTTAAGGGTGCCTATTTGGGGTGTAAAGTGTATTTTTTCTACAAAATTCATTTGAACCTTCACAAAACTCTCCACATTAAAATTACATGGAGTGTACCATAGCTTGAAAGTACATATTTTGTTGCTTCCCCCAAGTTCTACATACCGCCTGTTTTGCTTATCATGTTTGAAATCTAAACCTCGTTTATCTGCTATAGCCTCAAATATGGAACCTGTTGTATTAATTATGTTTGAGAGGTTTTTGCGGATTTGTTTTTGTGATATATTTTCAAAAATTTCTTGGTTTTTCCAAGTAAAATCTATGTCTTCGGAGAATCGGTAATAGCCCAGATGACATTTAGTTAGGCAGGTGCCTCCTTTGAAGACAAAATTGTCAAAAAAGCTCTCGTTTTTTGAGAGGTCAGTTAGTATTTGATGGAGAATCACATCCTTCTCTATCAGCTCTGTTTGCTCAATACCGTTCTGCTCTGCGATCGTCACAACAAATTCTTTTCTCATCCAATCACCATGGTATGATTATTATTTGCTATTTCGTGTGCAATTTTTTGGACTGATTTAGGATAATTTTCGGCATACTGCATTAATTTGTCTGTAGATAGGTTGGTTGCCCAGTCATCTACATCAGCAACGATTTGGTCTTTTTGGATACCGTTATAGCACCACATATAGATGAAGTCTAAAATGGTTTTTTCAGGGTCAGAATAGGTTATAGAGTCTTTGTGTATTAGTCCAAAGCTGAAAAGCGATGGTTTTAGTTTTAAGAATCTAACTTTGTGGCCAGCTATCTTTATGGGGTTTGTGCGCAGTATTTTGTCGTTAGTTACATAGTCTGTGGTGAAGTATTCGTGTGTTTGGTTGTTTAGTTTTAGTGCTGTGTAGAGGCTAAAGTACCAGTTTTTAACGTTTTTTATTTCTAGGCCTTTGGCTACTAGGTCTAGGTGGGTGTATTTTGTTTTTCCTAGTTTTTTCTCGTTTAGGGTTTTTATGTAAAATATTCCGCGGAAGATGCGTGTTAGGTGTTTACATGTTAGGAAGTGGTCAATTGTTGCTGTGTAGTCTATGTTTAGTTGGTTGCAGTAGTTTTTGAGTTCTTGGGCGGTTATGGTTTCTTTGTTTTCTATTTGTAGTTTTTTGAGTAACAGACCTGTTTTTATTT